>USTA01000210.1 GCA_900557475.1 uncultured Clostridium sp.
CCATGATTCAGCCTTGAGAGGGCTGCGTCTTAACCGCTTGACCAAGGGGCCACATTTGAGTTTCTTACTCATTATACAATATAAACCTTTAGATGTCAATTAAAATTTAGTGAATTGTAAAAGTAAAATCTATTTTTAATATAGAATAATCTATTTATATCTTACATTATCACAATTGTAATGCTAACATCCATTTAATATAATTAAATTCTAAAAAACGTTTACCTAAAGTTTTATCCTTCTTGATAAACGTTTTATGCTTTTTTATTTTATAGTATCTACCAAATTATCTTTTGTTATACCATCTAAACTATAATATGTATCTGGTATTTCGCCTGCTATTACTGTTTCTGCTAATAGTACTTGTGTATCTATTTGTTCATCTACATCTTTAAATGGCGTTATTAAGCTTACATTACAATGAATATCTATATAAATCCTATGTAATGTTTGATTTATTCCCGTGTTTGTAAATTCCGATTTTATTTTTGTAGTTACTTCGCCAATTGTAGACATCTTTACTTCCACTTTTGGGCCTCTTCCCACTAACAATTGGTTTCCAGTAAAAGTTCCTAAACTTATATAAAATTTTCCACTCTCTCCTGTATCAAATTTCTTCTGTATATCCAGTGCTATTTCATTATTTAGTTTGCTTACATTTACAGAATTCATTTTTATCAATATTATTTTTCCATTTTTGTCTCTTTCTATTGTACATAAATCTTCATATTCTATCTTCTCCATTATTTTTTTACATGATTCATTAGAATATTTTATCGCAGTACTTCTAGATACTACTCTGCATTGTCTTTCGATAACAGGTATCATTAGTCTTATTATTTTTATTGATGTAAAATATCCTATTACCATTATTGTAATCATAACAATAATAATTTTTTTCTGTCTATTTAGCTTTCCTCCGCTTCCACCTGAAAAGACTAATATTTTTGGCAATCTATGCCTTGAATAAATTTTATCCATTAGCTCCTACATATTTAGGTATAAATAATTGCATGCCTGGAATTATTTCATCATTTACTAATTCATTATTTTCTTTTATAGTGGCCATTGTGCTCCTATGTTCCTTAGCAATTTTCCAAAGACTATCGTCTTTTTTGGTAAAGTATATTACCATATTATATTCTGTCATTTCATTTCCTATGTTTTCTTCTTTAATTGTATCAATTTTATTTATATCTATTTCTTGGGATGTATTTGCTAAAAGTTCAACATCTATTTTTATTTCTACTTCACCCGATGGAAGTATTGTAAAGTCTTGCATAGGAATATCTGTTTCTATTTTCACATTTGTATTTGTATTAACTTCCTGGCATTTCATATTATATTCAATTGGAATAGCAAGGTTTGTAATTTCAGCTTCTTGCATATTATTAATAGAATGAATAAAGTCAACATATATGTTTCCGTTTATTTCTATTTCTCCTTTTAGCGCTCTTACACTATCTATTTTGAATTTTACATTTGCATCATATATTTTTTCGTTTCCTATATTTAATATTTGCTTTTCTCTTACTGAATATATATCATGATATGTCATTTTATTTTTCATTACTTTAACTTTTTTTTGCTCGAATTTTAAAGCTCTACTTGGACTATATAAATCCTCTACTATATTAATTTCTTTAGCTTCGTATGCTGAAGCATATATTTCCATTTCAATTTCCACATATATAGAATGTTCTGTTTCTCCATTTGGTTTTAAAATCATATTTTTAATTTCGTATTGCACATCACATGAATTTTCTTCTGAAATATCTTGTATATCTACAAATCCCATAATAGGAATATTCGCATATGTACTATTAATTCGTCCGTCAGTTGTAAGATACATTATTTTTAATTTAGTATCTGCTTTTGCTAATATTTTATTATAACTTATTTTCGTATCTCTATTTGTAATTTCTACATTACAGTTTAATATTTCTGCTAAATTATCTACATCATCTATTTTTATAGTTTCTTTAGCAGCTGCTTTTGCTCTTCCTCTTCCAACAAGTGAATTTACTTCTATTGTTTTCTCCATCTTTTGTAAATCTAAAATTTCTGGAATATCCGTAATAAATTCTTCACTTGTATTTGTGAATAATTTTATATCAAATTCTAACATTGCTTTTACATTTATTTTTCTTTCGTTTATTATTTTTGACTCTACACTATTTAATTTAGTATTTATTTCAGCATTCATTGAACTTTTGGCATTTTCTATATTGACTATTTGCGAAAAATCTAAAACATAATTTATTGCTCTTACTTCTCTTTTTTGTTCTTCTGCTAAATACATAGTATATGTATTTATTGCACCATCTATTCTTATTTTACCATCCATAACTTCTTTTTTATAAATATTTACAATACCACTTGTTTGTATAATCTTCAATATATCTGGCTTAATATCTGGAACAATACAGTCCCCTTCACATATTTCCGAATCTAATTTTTGTGCTACTATTTGGTTTATCGTTAAGCTATTTTTTTCTAAC
The DNA here is from genome assembly GCA_900557475.1 of uncultured Clostridium sp. Classification (GTDB taxonomy): domain Bacteria; phylum Bacillota; class Clostridia; order TANB77; family CAG-508; genus CAG-793. The sequence continues at coordinate 2,502 of USTA01000210.1, forward strand.
TCCATTTGCTTTACCTCCTTAAGGTATATATA
>USTA01000211.1 GCA_900557475.1 uncultured Clostridium sp.
TAAGTTTGAAATTAAAGCTAAGAAAGAAACAGATAAGATACTAAATGACGAATTAAAAGATAGATTCAATAAAAGCTTTAAAAGCGAGTTATCTGATACTTGCGAAGGTACTATAGTAAAAGGCTGGAATTATATGTACGGATATTTAGATAAAGATAATAAAACTAGATTTAAAAATGCTGATAGTTTAGGAGTAATAGAGGTAAGAAAAGAAGAATCTAGCGATAATGCCGAATATATAATATACTACTACATTGACAGAATAGATGAGAAAAATAATCCTATTACAAAAATAGAAGTTTGGGACGCAAAATTTAGATATTTCTTTATAAAAGTTGGCACAGGTGCAATAGAGCTTGATACAAATGAAAGTATTAATCCGAGACCCCATAAAGTTTACAAGCAAAATGACGAGCTAGTATATAAGCCTAGCGAGCCAGGATATGACAAGATACCATTTTTTAGATTAAATAATAATAAAAAATCAGTAAGTGCTTTAAAGCCCATTAAGAAAATAATTGACGATTATGACTTAATGAGCTGTGGACTATCAAATAATTTACAGGACGTAGCTGACGCGCTTTATGTAGTAAAAGGTTTTAAAGGCAATGACCTAGATAAATTACAACACAATATTAAATCTAAAAAAATGATTGGCGTTGGAGATAATGGAGACGTAGATATAAAGACAATAGACATACCATATGAAGCAAGAAAAGCAAAAATGGAATTAGATGAACAAAACATATATAAATTTGGAATGGGCTTTAATGCAGGCCAAGTAGGCGATGGAAATATAACTAATGTGGTTATAAAATCTAGGTATACACTATTAGTACTTAAATGTAATAAGTTAAAGAGGTATTTAGAAACTTTTTTATCTGAACTGATAGAATTAGAGCTTGAAGAAATAAATAAAGATAATAATACTAACTATACATTAAATGATGTAGATATAAGTATAGAATATGAAATACCTACAAGTGAAACAGACGATGCATCTATAAAGAAGACAGAAGCAGAGACAAAACAAATACAAGTAGACATTATACTAAGTGCAGCAAGCAAACTAGATGATGAAACTATTATAAAAGAGCTTTGCGAGGTATTAGACTTAGATTATGAAGAAATAAAAGGTAAAATAGAAGTAAATAAAATTGACTTAAATCAGGCAAGTGAGACATTAGATGGTATACAACAAAATGGGGCGGTGAACGCAGATGGACAAATTGCAGGCTGAAGTTGAAAAGCAGATAATAGAAAATGAAAAACAAGTGCTAAAAGAATTAAAGAATAATTATACAAAAGCGTTAAAAGAAATAAAACAAAGAATAAAAGAATTACAAAGTAGTGAAATTACTCAATCTAAGATATATCAAATACAGTACCAGCAGAACCTAGAAAGACAACTAACAGCTCTGATTGATGTATTATCCAATGATAATATAAATAGCATAAATGAATATTTAGCGAAAACCTATAAGGATGGATTTATAGGAACACAATATCATATGCAAAGTGAGGGTGTTCCTTTTATTATGCCGTTAGACCAAGAATCCATAGTAAAGAGCATTCAAAAGAAAACAGAAGACTTAAATCTCTCTCAGAGATTATATAAAAACGCTAATGAACTAAAAAAAACTATTAAAGCCGAAATATCACGAGGATTAAGTCAAGCTTTTGCATACTCAAAAATAGCAAGAAATATAAGTTTATGTAGCGAAGCTGATATGAATAAAGCATATAGAATTGCTAGAACAGAAGGTGGGAGAGTTCAAAGTGAATCAAAATATGAGGCCATGAAAAGAGCAAAAAAAAATGGTGCTGATATTGTTAAGCAATGGGATTCTACTCTTGATAATAGAACTAGAGAAACACATGCAAGACTAGATGGACAAGTACAAGAATTAGATGAGCCCTTTAAGATAAGTGGAAAAGAAGCTATGTATCCACACAGTTTTGGAATAGCTGCAGAAGATATCAATTGTAGATGCGTAGTTTTAGAACGTGCCAGAAGTGTGATAGAAAGTGAAGGGAAGTTTACTAAAATAGTAGATGGTAACCTAGTTGAATTTGAAGACGTAAAGAGTTATAATGATTTTAAGAAAAAATATTTTGATTTTTATGATACAAGTTTCAACAGTGCGACTTCTACTCTAGAAGCACTTAAACGAATAGAAAGTGTTTTGGGCTGTACTACAAAGGTAGCAACTTTTACTTTAGATTCTTTAAACGAAGAGCTAAGAGCAATAGAAGATTTTTCAAAAGACTATCCAGAAATAAAAGGTTACATACAACACTTTTGGAAAGAAGATAATGATGATGCAGGTGGCTCTTTTGGAATATATAATCATAAGGGCGATGTTATCAATATTTTAAAAATGCAAAATTATTCATTAGATGAATGGAATGAACTTATTAATGTTTGTATTGAAAATAAATTCTTCTTTAAAAGAACAACTTTATATTCTTTGCAAATACATGAACTTGCACATGCCCTGGACAATTATGCTTATAATATATTAAGAGGA
>USTA01000212.1 GCA_900557475.1 uncultured Clostridium sp.
TATCATTTTTCTTAACACTGTATGTAGTATTATTCATGGTAAATCTATCCTCCATTTCATTGTTTATTATTTAAGTCTAAAAGTTTTTTTTTACTTTTATTAATTTAATATTATTTTTAATTATTTTGCTTTTTTAGCTATTTTGCATATTTCTGCAAATGCTTTTTCGTCAGAAACTGCTAATTCTGCAAGCATTTTTCTATTTACTGTAACATTTGCTTTCTTTAATCCATTAATTAATGTGCTATATGTCATTCCATTCATTCTAGCTGCTGCATTAATTCTGATTATCCATAATTTTCTGAAATCACTTTTCTTATCTTTTCTTCCAACATATGCATATGCACCTGATTTCATAACTGCTTGTTTTGCTTGTCTAAATCTATAATGCTTTGCACCATAATATCCTTTTGCTCTTTTTAATATTTTTTTATGTTTTTTTCTTGTAATTATAGCTGTTTTAACTCTTGCCATTTTTATTCACCTTCCTTATAATTAATTTCCATATGGTAATAATTTTTTTACATGGTTTTTGCATGTACTATCAACATAAGCATTTTGAACACTTCCTGAAGATTTTTGTCTATTTGTTTTGTTTCCTAATAAGTGTCTTCTATTTGATTTTGTTCTCTTCACTTTTCCAGTAGCTGTATATTTATATCTTTTACTTGCAGCTTTATTTGTTTTTAACTTTGCCATGATAATTCCTCCTTGAATATTATATATATATAAATTAGCTCTTTTTTGCTAATATTATAAACAAATTTTTTCCTTCTAATATAGGTCTTTTTTCTGCTACCGATACATCACTTAGAACTTCTATAAACTTATTTAAAACTTCTTCTCCTTGTTTTACATAGTTTAACTCTCTTCCTCTAAATCTAACGGTAATTTTAACTTTGTTTCCATCTTCTAAGAATTTTTTTGCATTCTTAGATTTAAAATCAAAATCATGTTTATCTATATTTGGTGTAATCCTTATTTCTTTAATCTCAAATGTTTTTTGTTTTTTTCTAGCTTCTTTTTCTTTTTTAGATTGCTCAAATTTGTATTTTCCATAGTTCATGATTTTACAAACCTTTGGATTATTATTTGGAGCTACTAAAACTAAATCCAATTTTTTCTCATAAGCTTTATTAAGAGCATCTTGTAATGGAAGAACTCCTAATTTTTCTCCATTTTCATCAATAACCTGAACTTCATTTGCTCTAATGTGTTCATTGATTGGTAATTCTTGTTTTATATTAAAACACCTCCTAATTTTAGAATACACATTTTTTCATAATAAAAAGATTGGTTTTTAAAGCCAATCTACCTCTCAAAATAACTATATTATTATATAAATTATTTTTTAACCTGTTGCTCATTTGCTAAGGTGAGAAGTATGCTTCTTCTTTAATACTTTTTCATTGTAACATAGATATTCAAAAAAGTCAATAGAAATTTCAATCGGTTTTACCAAATTTTCAAATTTTTTCCGTTAAATTCCTTGCCTCTCAAAACAATTTCTTTTTTCTCACCTTTTTAATATGTTTTTTTACATTGTTCTATAATTATTTTTATCTGCCCTTTCATCTATCTTTCTGTCGTACTCTTTATTTCCATAATACCAGTCTGTTTTTTTATCAGTTGGCTCTCTTCCCTTTTCTACTGCTAAATCAATAAGTACTACAAAAGCTAGAATTATCGCAATAAAAGATGTTAATGCTGTCATATATGTATTTCCGCTAGCGGTACCACCTTGAAGCATTGGGAGTACTGAGTTAAATAAGTCCATTCCAAAGTATGCTAAGTATGAAAGAAAGTATATAATTCCTCCAATTATTTTTCTTTTAAATACTAATACTATACATATTAATGTTACAAATAAAAGTATTATTTCGACTGTTAGATTAATTGGTGCTACTACAAAATCTGCATAAATAGCTGCTTCATATGCAACAAGTACTCTAAATGCCCAGTACATTATCATAAACATTACAATCATCCAATTTGCAAAAGTTTTCATGTTTTTTCCTCTTTTCTATATTTTTCTATTGTATAAAGTATTAAAGAGCTTCTTTTGCATTTTATAAGTGCTAGAAACTCTTTATTTTTTAACTTAGTCTACAAAATTAAATTCATCTTTGAATTTTTCTTTAAATATTTCAAAAACTGCATTTAAAACATCTTCATCTTCTACACTTACATAAGATTCTTCGTCACTGTTTTCATCTGCTACTTTTTCAGTTTTTAAAATAACTACTTCATCTGCCTCTGCATCTTCTGTTTCTGCTACTGGTAATAATATAACATATTCTTCACCTTCGTAATCTATTAAGTCTAAAAATTCAAATTGTACTTCATTTCCTTCCTCATCATTTAAAACTACAATATTGTCATCTAATTGTTCATTATTCTCGTCCATTATTATCTCCTTTCAAGTATTCTTATGTGTTATTATTTACACTTTGTTATATCATATACTAAAAAGTACCTTTTAGCAATAGTTTTTTGTAATTTTTTACTTTAATATAATTTTGCA
>USTA01000213.1 GCA_900557475.1 uncultured Clostridium sp.
TGAATATTATTATCTGGTATTTACATTTGCCAAGAAATTTTCTTATTTTTTTTAACATAATTATTCCTCTTTATTTTTTCAATAATTTATACATGAAATATTTTACACCATATACTAAATACAATAGCTTTATTTTATTTTTTCTTATCAATTTTATAGCAATCTTTTTATCTAGTCTTATCCCTTCAAATGTCATTTGTGTAAATGCATTTTTTACTATTTCGTTACTATTTATATATTCTAAATATTCATTTAATAAATTTTTATCTTTATGTTTGTACAAATTCCAGGTGCAATTACATATTCCATTTATAATAATTTTTCTGATTGCTATATTTTTCAAATCATCGTTCCATAAGTTATTGTTTTTTAATTCTTCTATTATTTTTATTTCTGCTTTTAGCATTTCATCATATATATTCTTTGTATTTTCTACATTACCTGTTGCACTTTTATCATTTTCCACATAATTATATACCACTTCGTCTAAAAAGTATATTTTTTCTTTTTCTAATAGCTTAATATAAAAAAGTGTATCTTCCATTATTTTTAGTTTTTTGTCAAATTTTATATTATATTGTTTTAATATTTCCTTTTTTATTATTAATAGCCACACATAACATGAAATATCTCCGTTTAATATTCCTTCTACTATTTTATTTATATTTTGACTATTAAATTTAGAAATTTCGTGCTCTTTTATTTTCTCATTCTTCTTGCACCTTTGGCAACTACCTCTTACTATACTTGCTTTACTTTGCATTATAGCTTTATAAAGAATCTCTACTGTATTTGGTTCATAAAAGTCGTCTGAATCTATAAACATAATATAGTCTCCAGTAGATTTCTCTATTCCTATATTTCTAGAGTCAGATACTCCTGTATTTTCTTTTGATATTATTTTTATTCTATTGTTTGCACCTTTAAATTTATTTAATATCTCTAGTGTAGTATCTTTAGAACCATCATCAATTATTATTAATTCAATATTTCTATATGTTTGATCTAATACTGAATTTATACACCTTTCTATATGCTTTTCTGCATTATAACATGGTAATATTATAGATATTTTATCATTTTTATTCATATGCTACTCCGCTTTTAATGTTTTTAATTCTCTTTCTATTTCTTTTATAGTATTTTCCAAATTAAAGTCATTTGCTCTTTTTATAGCTTCCTGCCTAATTTTTTCCTTTTCATTATCATCTAATGATATAACATATTGTATCCATTTTGCAAGTTCCTTACTATTTACTTCTTTTACTAATATACCATTTTTTCTATTAGTTATTATTTCAGGTAAACCACCTTTTTCAAAAGTTATTGGTATACATCCTCTTGACATTGCTTCTATTACAGATATTCCAAATCCTTCATCACATATAGAAGGGTAAATAAATATATCTGAACTATCTAATATTGGTAGTACATCTTTTTTTCTTCCTAAAAATTCTATATTATCACTAATCTTTAATTCTTCTACTTGTTTTTTTAAATTTTCTTCTTCTTCGCCATTTCCTACAATCGATAATTTTAATTCTTTATCATTTTCACATAGAATCTTCATTGCATCTATTAATACATCTACACCTTTTAGTTTAGCAAGCCTTCCTACATAAGCCATTTGAATTTTTTCATTTTCTTTTTTATTCAATGGCTCCTTCACAAAAAACTCATCAGGTATACCATTGTATATAACTTTATTATTTATATCTTTTATTTTGAATACATTTTCAAAACTTCTCTTTACCGCTTCTGATATGTAAATAATTAGGTCTGACTTTCTTAGAGCCCTTTTCATTATTTTTCTTACTAAAATTCTTTTTATAAAGTTTCCATTATTCCCGAAAGAATATTTATCGAAGCAACCATGTAAATATCTTACAAATTTAATATTTTTTAATTTTCTCATTAATAAAAGATATATTATATTGCAAACCATTCCACCATGATGGATTATAATAATATCTATCTCTTCTTTTTTACAATATTCTTCTAAAGTTTTTACTATCCTTAGAATGTTTTTATTTAGATATGACGTTGAAAATATTTTTGCATTATTCTTTTTTAGATTGTCATATATTTCTCCTTCTGAAAATAAGAAACATGCTCTATTATCTTCTTTTGACTTTAATACTATATTTTGGCACAAGACTTCTATTCCACCAGTTTGTCCTGCTGCTAATAAATTTAATATTTTCATTTTATTATTTTCCTCCAAGTATAGTATCTTTTATTATTTTCTTCACTTTAGATGGTACTATATTCTTTAAAACATCTTTAAATTCTTTTGTAAATTTCAAATTTTGCTTTGAATATTGCTTATAATCTAGCTCATCAATATTATTATATACATAGCTTCTTATGTCTGGTCTTTTAGTAGGTTTTACTAAATTTTTATTTGCATTTGCTATTTTATCTATTTTTGTTTCTGTAAATTTTATATTATCTTTTAACTTTTCTAGTATTTCATTTCCTTTTTCAGTATTTATTAATACTGCTGATACCCCCAAAGTA
>USTA01000214.1 GCA_900557475.1 uncultured Clostridium sp.
GTCCAATTTGTCAAAACGTAGAATTTAGTACTGATGACCAATATTGCAAAATATGTGGTTTAAAATTACATAATTCTTGCAGTTTTTGTGGCGCCGAAATGGAGTCAAATGCTAGATATTGCACAAAGTGCGGTCAAAAGACCGTTTACTTTGAAACTGGAATATTAGACGATTGGGAGACCACAAAGAAAGTAACTAATATTTCAATTAATACATTACAAAATGGTGATGACTTACCGTTTTAAAACAATAAAAAAATCAGGAAAATGTGTTTAGTTTTGCAGCCTATCACATTTTCCCTACACTACAAACACTATCGAAAATGTTTGCATATTTATTATATAAAAATAAGCCTTCATTTTCAAGTGTTTTTAATAAAAAAATATAAGAAAATGGAGGTATTTTTATGTCTGAAATAACATTAGATGTAGAGGTCTTACAGCAACTTATAAAGAAGGCCACTGCGCAAGAAAATAAGAAGAGACAAGAAGGCTCTTATGAGCTATATAATAACGGAAAAGCAAGATTATACTATATGCTTAATAGAGTTCCATACAGAACAACTGTAGAGGCAAAAAATGATGAAGAAGCTAAGAAGAAATTAGCTTTATTTGTAGATGAAGTAAAGAAAGGTAATTTTATAAATACTAATTATACATTTACTGAATTTGCACAAATATGGTTAGATAATAAGGTTAGACCTAATGCAGGAGAAAGATGTGTAAAAAAATATTTAGGTGCATTAAATAAGCGTATTCTTCCCTACATTGGAAATATTAAATTAAAAGACTTAAATAAACAAAAATTAGAAAACTATTTTAATGCTATAAAAAACACTAAAACTAATTATGAAAAGAGGAAAGAAAATAAAACAGTTAAACCAGAAACGGTCAAGAAGTGGAAAAGTATTATACATGCTTGCCTAGAGTATGCAGTAGATTGTGAATTATTAAATAAGAATCCTTGCGATAAAATAAAAATAACTTTTACTAATACCACCGATGAAAACACAATAAAAGCTCTAGTAAAAAGTAAAAGAGAAAAAATCAGTTACTATAATCTTGAAGAATTTAAGCACGTATGCGAATTATTGGAAAGAGAATTTATGAAATACTATTATGATACAAATATATTCGATGATAAAAAACTTAGAGAGGTTGGAAGACGATTCCTAATCTTGCTAGATTTAAAAACAGGTATGAGAAGATCAGAATTGTTTGGGCTAACTAGAGAAGATTTATCTATTGAAAAAGCTACTTTTGATGTGAATAAATCAAGACACTTTTTATCAGGTAAAGGTAAATATACTAAATATGCTAAGAATGATAGTTCTATTAGACAAAAATCTTTACCAAAATCAATTTTAAGCTATTTAAAATTATATTATGAATTACTTGATAGCTTAAACTATAAAGAGCCTTATTTGTTTGATTATTTAAGCATAGATGGTATATGCAGTTGGTTTGATAATTGGCAAGATAAGAATAATATTAGGAATATAAGATTTCATGATATAAGACACACTCATTCTACAATTCTTTTAGCATTAGGTGTAGATATTAAGACTATATCAGAACGATTAGGACATGCAGATATACAAACAACTTTGAATATATATGCTGATGTTCTAAAAGAACTTGATGAACAATCTGCAGAAAAAATAGATAATTTATAAGATTTGGGTAATCTTTTTATAGGATTGCCCATTTTTCAATATTTTCTTGGGTAATTTTTGGGTAATCTACCTCAAAAAACGACCATTTTTACCCCTTTTTAGCACTTTTTTCGAGAATATAAAAATCGCTGTAAGCCAGTGTTTTCAGGCATTACAGCGATTTCTTATTTTTCGAATGGCTCCTCGTGTTGGGCTTGAACCAACGACCTATCGGTTAACAGCCGAGCGCTCTGCCAACTGAGCTAACGAGGATTATATAATCTGGCAACAACCTATTTTCCAAGCAAGGTAACTCACAAGTATCGTCGGCACATTAGAGCTTGACTTCCGTGTTCGGGATGGGTACGGGTATTTCCTCTATGTCATCATCACCAGAAATGTTTTTGTGTACTTATTTGCACACTCAAAAATATATAGCTCTTTAAGTTTTATCTTTTATTCTCCCTTTTTCATCTTTCTATCTAATTATTTCTCTCTCACTTAATCATTTTTATGGTTAAGCCCTCGATTTATTAGTATTGGTTAGCTTAATAGATTACTCTACTTACACCTCCAACCTATCTACCAAGTAGTCTTCTTGGAATCTTACTACCTTTCGGTATGGGATATCTTATCTTGGAGTGGGCTTCACACTTAGATGCTTTCAGCGTTTATCCCTTCCATACTTGGCTTCACAGCTATGCCATTGGTATGACAACTGTTGCACCATCTGTATGTCCATCCTGGTCCTCTCGTACTAAGGACAGCTCTCCTCAAATATCCTCCGCCTGCGACAGATAAGGACCGAACTGTCTCACGACGTTCTGAACCCAGCTCGCG
>USTA01000215.1 GCA_900557475.1 uncultured Clostridium sp.
CCCTTTATTTTGAAAATATTAAAAATTAGTTGAACATAGCATAGGATATATGTTAGAATATCTATTAATTAACAAGAAAGGAGCAGTTATGCTATTAGCATTGGCAGGGGTTACTGGAATAGGTAAAACCTTTTTGGCAGAAGAAATTGAAAGGGAATTAAGTTTTAAAAAAATACATACAATAAGGACTAGAGAAATTAGAAATGGGGAGATAAATGGTAAAACTGGTTTTTTTATTTCAACAGATGAATTGGAAAAATTAAAAAATAATGGAAAGGTAATCTATGACTTTGAGGTATTTGAAAATAGATATGCATACTTAAAAGATGAAATATTAGAAAAAGGTAACCACGTACTTGAAATTTATTACACTACGATTTATGAATGGAAAGAAATTGTTCCAGAAATGAAAACAATATATATTTTGCCAAATAATATAGAAAAAGCAATTGAAAAATTAAAAGAAAGAAACTTAGAAAAATGTAAAGAAGAAAAAAGAATTGCTGAAATAAAAGAACAATATAAAGAATTTATTAATAATAAATCTTTACAAAAAGAGTTTGACTATATTTTGTATAACGATTATACAAAAGAATCAAGAGATAAAATAATAAATTTAATAAAAACAATGATGTAAGAGGTAGAAGAAATGAATCAAGTATATTTTAAAACAGACGAAGACTTTGAAAAAATAATAAAGAACAACATAAAAGATAAGAAAGTAGAAGACATAAAATGTATTACAACAGGTTGGACAAATATTGTATATGAAGTTAAAACAAATGATGGAAATTATTTTTTTAGATTTCCAAGGGACGAGTTTTGGTCAAGAACAATTGTAAAAGACTATGAATTTGCAAAATATATTCATAATAAAACAGATTTTAATACAGCAAATTTAGAACTTAAGTTCCAGGATGGTAGACCATTTAGTATGCATAAAAAAATAGAAGGAGTTTCTCTTAGCAATAAAATGAATGACTTATCTTGTGAGGAAATAAAAAACATTAGTGATGATATTGCAAAATTTATGTATCAATTGCATACATTAAAATTTGAAAAAGAGAAAGTATTTGACATCAAAAACATTGGACTAGAGTTAACAGATTTTTTAAATGAACTTTTAACACTACATGTGGACAAAGAAGATTTGAAGTTTTGGAAGTTCCCAAAAGAAAATGAAAACCATACTTGTTTAGTACATGGAGACTTAAATTCTAGCAATGTAATATTAAATAAAGACAATAGAGTAGAGGCAATAATCGACTTTGGCTTTGGCGGATATGGAAATTTATATGATGATTTAGGCAGAATTGCAGGAAGATGTAGACCAGAGTTTAAAGAGAATTTGGTTTCGAGTTATGAAAAATATGCTAAAATTGAGGTTGATGAAAACAAGTTAAATGAAACAATGAATGAATGGAGTAATATAGACCAAAGCTATATAAATTATATGAGAAAAATAGGTATTTACGAATAAATAAAAAATAGATAATAAAAAAAGAATGGGACAAGAAATTGAAGTAAAAAGGCTTCGGTGGGTGCTAAAAAAGACCATTCTTTTTTATTATGCAGAAAAAAGTGAAGAAAAAAATAAAATAGTATTGACAGTTGAATGGTTATTCACATATAATAAATACAGTTGAATAAATACTCAATTATCGAAGGAGGAAATATGGCTAAAAATGAATTTATATGTGATTGTAATGTTATACACAAAGATGTTGTAGAAAGAACTACTGAAAATATGCCAAAAACAGAGCTATTTATGAATTTGGCAGAATTTTTTAAGATATTAGGAGACACAACAAGAGTAAAAATATTATTTGCATTAGATAGAAATGAAATGTGTGTATGTGATATTGCAAACGTTTTAGGTATGAGTAAATCGTCAATATCACATCAATTAGGAACACTAAGAAGGAGTGGAATAGTAAAATGTAGAAAGGAAGGCAAAGAGGTTTTTTACATGCTAGATGATGAGCATGTAAAAGAAGTGTTTGAAGTAGGGATCAAACACATAGAGCACAAACAATAGAGTTTAAAAATTAAGGAGGATAGAAAAATGAACTTAAAATTTAATTTAGATGGTTTAGACTGTGCAAATTGTGCAGCAGAATTAGAAAGAAAGATTGGTAAAATTGATGGAATTAAAAGTGTAAGTATTGGATTTATGACACAAAGAATGGAAATAGAATGTAGAGATGAAGAAAGTGAGAAGATAATAAAAGAGGTAAAGAAAACAATAAAAAAAGAAGAACCAGATGTAATAGTAGAAAAACTTTAGTAGGAAAGTTTTCATTTAAATTTGTGCAAAAGAAAGGAATGTTATAAAAAATGAAAAAGAGAGAGGGGAAACGGCAGGGGTTATGTTAAAGCACATGAAACTCCAGCCATTTTCTGCTCATATACCGTCTTGTAAAGAAGATTCCCCTCACGATCCAGTCGGAAAACATACCGATCCACA
>USTA01000216.1 GCA_900557475.1 uncultured Clostridium sp.
TATATATATGCTAAATTATAAGATAAAATTCATATTTGTTATATATAATATTTTATGTGTAAACTACAAGCACAAAAAAATAACTAAGTACTTAGTTTAATTTAAGTAACTTAGTTATTTTTTGCTACATTATAGCTTTTATTTTCTTTTGTCCTTTTATTGCTGGTGGAATTAGTGGGCTATAATTTTCTCCATCGAAAACATCTACTTCCACAGTTCTAGTAAGCACATCTTTATATTGATATGATACACTTCTTTCGTTCTCTTCATATTTTACTATAAATATATTAGTATATGCTTTTTCTATTGTAGCTTCTTTTTCAAACGACTTACTCCTTCCCAAAGATCCTTTTACTATTATCTTTTGTCCGAATTTTTTCCCTGATATCTGACTCTAAATTTGCAATATCATTTTGGTAAATCATTATATCACCTACTTCTTTTAATATGAGCAAATGATATCATTTTTATAGTAAAAAGTCAAAACAGTAACTTGTCATATTTTGTCGCATTTTCCTAGTTTATGGGATGTTCATTGTCTTTATTACATTTATGTGACATTTTATTTTTCGTTTATTTTTAGAATTATGAAAACTTTTATTGTAAACTTTTTTTATTTTAAATACATCTCCGGATTTATTGTAGTTCCGTTTTTATATAATTCGAAATGTAAGTGACTACCTTGTGCAACTTCAAATACTGCACTATTTCCTACTGTTGCTATTGTTTGCCCCTGTTTTACTTCTTCCCCTTCTTTTATAAATTCTGTACTAAGCAAACTTGAATAACTACTCATATATCCATTATCATGTTCGATTGTAACTGTTAAACCATATCTAGGGTCGTTTTTTATAGATTTTACTTTACCTTTAGCGGTCGCTTTTACGACTGAAGTTTTATCTGCTTTTATATCAATTCCTGGGTGAGTAATCCATTCTTCTAAAGTATCTGAATAAATTAAATTATCTTTTGCAAATTCTGCTATTATTTCACCCTTTTCTACTGGAAAAATAAATTCATTATTTTTTTCTTTTTTATCATCCTCTTTAATTTCATTTTTTATCTCATTTTTAACAGTATTTTGTTCATTTGTTTTATTTTCTTTATTTTGGGGTTTATTATTAGTAGATTGTGAATTTGCGCTTATTGAATCCTTTATTTCATTTATTTCTTCATCTTTTTCTATTTCATTATCGCCACCTGATTCTATCTTCGTTTCACTTTTTAAAACATTGGCTGCAACCTCATTTATAGTTTTACTAATTTCTGAACTAGCCTCTTCTGTTGTCATATTATTTATATAATTATGTTTTACTTCGCCTATACTTCTTTCTTCACCTACTAATGACATTGTGATTGCAATTCCTAACAAAATCACTGCTACTATGAAACTTGCAATTTTCCAGCCTTTTATATTAAATTTTTCTTCATCTTCATGTTTTCTATTTTCTCTTCTCATATATATCCTCCTAAAATAATTTTTATTAGTTTCATTATTTCCTTATTTTAGGAATTTATACATAATAGTTTTTAGTAATTTATTATTTCTACTCCTGTATAAAAATGTTTCACTATTTCTTCATAATTACTTCCTGATTTGGCCATGCTATCTGCACCTGTTTGGCTCATTCCAACGCCATGACCATATCCTTTTACTTTAAACTTTATATTATTACCTTCTATACTAATTTCAAAATTTGCTGATTTTAATCCGAATCAATGTCCTTACTTCAACACCGGATAAATTTAAATTTCCTATTTTAATTTTCTTTACTCTTCCTGCATCTGTATATTCTAAAACTTTTATACAGTCTTTTTCTTCATAATTTATATTAAAATTAGAATGCTTCTTTTGAATTTTTCCTTTTAACTCTTCTTTTGATATTGTTACTTCTGAGCTGTATTGTGAATATGCATCTTCTCCTGCCGTTTCAACTGGTTTAAGATATGGATAATTTGTGCCTCCCCATACATTTACAGGTGCTTCTGTTTCTCCACCACTATTAGAATGAAAAAATGCATCTATAACTTCACCATTATATGTAATTATTTTTCCCTTTGTTGCATTTACTGCCTCTTCTATTTTATTCCAATATTCGCTTCTTAAATTTTCATCCCATCTTGAAAATCTATCGTCCTTTGAAATCCAAGCTTGACAACAAGTAGAGTCATCACATATATGTGCTTCACCATGTTTATTATTATTATTACTTATAGAATAAATAGTATATGTTCTTGCAACTAATGCTTGTGCCTTTAAAGCTTCAATATGAAAGTTTGCAGGCATTTCTGCTGATACAACACCTAATAAATATTTGTCCAGTAGCATTTCTTCTATTTCATTTGTTTTTTTATGTAATAATTTTATAGTATTATATTCTTTATAATTATAGTCTTCTTTTTTTATCTCTTCTTTCTTTTTTTGATCATCCTTATTTTCAACTACTATTTCCTCTTGTTTA
>USTA01000217.1 GCA_900557475.1 uncultured Clostridium sp.
TTCTATTTATCATAATAGCTGGTACATCTATTTCAAATTTCCAATTTCCAACAAATTCTTTATTTTCTTTTTTACAATTGAAAATAACGGTACTAAATTCTATATATATTTTCCTTGCATTAGGAAAGTTATTTGACTGATAAAAACAAGTGCTTTCAAATAGTGTATTTGAAATCTTTTTCGGTTTTGTAGTTCCACTAGTTTCGGCAATATTATTCTTGTAGTCATAATTCGCACTTTTTTCAATTATATTTTTGTTTTCATCATATATAAGCATATCTTTTATGCAAATATTTTTTATATTTTCTATTTTAATATTGTTATTGTCTATTTTATATTCAAATACTATATCTAAATTTATATCATCAATTAAAAAGTTTTTTACTCTTATTCCTAAATTTTCAAACGTTTGCATTTCCATATCTAAATTATATATATACCCATTCTGTGCAGCTAATTCAATAGCACTTCCATCTATTCCTACACTTGAAAAATTAAAAATATTAGTTAAAATTGAAAATACTGTGGTTGAAATTAATATAATTGGAATTATAATCAACATACTTTTTCTTCTTCTTCTCTTTTTATAAAGAGAAGACATTAAATTATCTATTTTATCATGAAATGGTGATTCTAACTTTTCTTCGCTAAATGATTTTTTTAAAAATTCGTCTACTTCTCTATATTTCATATAGTGCTTCCTCCTCTATATACTTCTTAACTTTTGTCTTAGCTCTACTAATTCTACTTTTTATAGTTCCCTCTGATTCTAATAGTATTTCTGAAATCTCTTTAGTAGTATAGTTTTTACAATAGTATAGTGTAATAACTAATTTTTCATTTTTATTTAAGCAATTCAGTAATCTTTCTAAATTATTTTTCGATTCTACTTTATCTATATTATAATTAGTATCTGTAATTTCTTCTTTAAATAACACATATCTTTCTTCTTCATTCTTTTTACTTTTTATAACTTTTAAGCATTCATTTATTAATATTCTAATCGCCCATGTTCTAAAAAAATTTTCATTTTTCAACTTTTTTATATTCTTGTATATTAGAATTATAGTGTTTTGCATTGCTTCATATACATCATTATCATCATAAAGTTTTATTTTCGCTATGCTGTACATTTCATCTTCTATATTATGTATTAAATTTGTAAATGCTCTTTCATCATTTTTCTTTGCTTTTTTTACTAGTTCATTTAAATTTAATTCGGTATTCATTTTTCCCCCATTATTATCTATAAAATTTAAGTATAATATTTTCATCTGAATTTAATAATGTATTGAATTTAGTAAACTGTGTTAATTCTATCACTTTTTGTATTATTTCGTCTATATTCATGTATTTTTTTATGCTTAAAACAAAGTCATTTTCTTCTAACAATTTACTATTGTTTTTCAAATATTTTAGTTCATCTTTTGATACATCTATAATTAAACTTTCTTTATAAATCATAAATTCTTGCATATTTTGAATGTGATTATATCCATTGTCGTGTATATATATAAATCTACTATTATTATTTTCACTTGCTATTTTAATGTTTTCCTGATATTCCGAATAAATATATAGTGGTTTTGTCTCGTTTATCTTATTTATTGAAAAGATAATTAACATTATAGACATTACACTTATACATTGTTTTTTATAATATTTTAATATATAATCTACACTTATCCAGAATATTAATGAAATAATAGGTAGTATTCCCATAATATATCTAAGTTCCAAATATGGTGATAACTTTGAACTTATAATTATAAAACCACTTATTGGTATTAATAGCATTAAATTGTTATCGTCTTTCTTCTGCATAATTCTAATAATATTTATTATTAAAATTCCGATTAATATGATATATCCAACTGTGTAATTTAGGCTATATGCATTAAATATTAATTCAATAAAATTTAATAAATTAAATCTATTTGAAATTGAACTAACTCCTCTATATGAAAAAAATATGTGATATATGCTTGCTGGAAATAGAATTATTCCTAAAATAGCTAATTTAAAGTAATATTGTGTAAATTCTATAAATTCCTTTTTTCCGTGATTTTTATATATTTTTATACTAAAAAATATAACTAAAAAAGCAATATATATACAAAAATAATAGTGAGTTAAAAAACCTAAAATAGTTACAATTCCAAATTTCAGTTTCATTTTTTTTGACAATTTGAAATTGCACCTTGAAAATTGTATGCATAGGTAACTATAATAAGTAATAAAAAAAGCTAGAAGCATATACATCCTTTGAAAAATTACAGTAGATATCCCCCCCATGCTTAGCCCATATAATATTGTTACAGGTATCGTTAAATATTCCTTTCTTAATATTTTTAATGACTTTTTGATTAAAATACAAGTTCCTATAAAAGCACTTATATTAATAATAAATATAATATATTTTGAAAAATTATTTAAAAATACAGACGATATTA
>USTA01000218.1 GCA_900557475.1 uncultured Clostridium sp.
CTAAATTCTATTAAAGGCATTTTTGCACTATCACTTAAGCTTATCTCTTGTCCTGATACTTGTCCTTTTGGTATTTGCTCTTTTAGCATTATGTTTTCTTTTTGTAGCTTTGAAATATCTTCATTTTGAGTTGACTGCTCTTTTGATAAAACTTCTATATCTTTTAATATTTTACTATCATCATATAAATTTGATTTTATTGCTTTGTCAATACTTTCTGCTAAATTTTTTAAGTCCTCTAAGATTGTTGCACTTTTATTTCCGTCGTTTGGATACTTTATTCCAAGTTCAGTTTCAGCCATTTATTTTCCCTCCAAATCGTTATAAGTAAAGTTTTTTAAGTAATCATATATTTTTGTTTTCAGTTCATCATATGTCAAATATCTAATTACCTTTACTTTTAATCTAAAAACAGAGCCAACTTCAATTTTAGTTGGTTCTGTTAATATTTCTTTTATTTTTGTTTGCATTTTTCCCCCTTTTTAATCAGTTAAATAAGTCATTGTAGCTATTATATCTCCGTTTTCACTTGCAGTGTTGCTTAAATTCTTAAAAATCGATATTATTCTATTAGACGGGTACACAACAAAATAAGATAGTGAAATTCCTGAATATGAACGATTGCTTGGCAATCCTCTGTCTCCATATAACGTTGAGGGTTTTGCCCATGACGGCAAACTTCCCGAGGACATAACATTATTTCCGTGCATTTAAATTTCCTTTAAATTCGACTCTAATATGTACAACATTTCCCACTCTCACAACTAATACCTCAACATTGTTTTCCATATTTAAAATATCCGACTTTTTAAAAAGAGAGGTTTCGATTTCTACATCTGCTTTATCGCCAAAAGAGTTTGAACCAGTTACTGCTCCGTTTTAGCGTAATTTTTCTTTTTGATTCAGTTACCCAATTTGCGGGTCCAGTTCCTTCGATTCTTCTTGTATAAATAGCCTCATTTGCATCTAAAATTTGTTTTGTTATACCAGTTGCAATTCTTTTTACAAACAGCCCAAAATTATTAATATCTCCTGGTTTATTCTTTACGGTGTTTCCTCCTCCAGCATAATAATATCCTTCTTTAGTAATATCATTTAAGTCTTCATCTTTTAGCTGTCTTGCTTTTAAAAAATATGCACTTCCGTCTTTTACATTTGATAATTCTTTTTGTATTTGGCTAATAAGATTATCTGCTTTTGTGTTTGCACTAGTAATTGCCCCAGACACCGTCAAAAATTCTCGTGTATCTTTAAAATCTTTTATTCCTTGAACCGAGTTCTTAAACTTTGCTAGTTCAAACTGATAAATTCCATTTTCACTCGCAATCCCATGTATATCTTGTTTTGTAACTTTTGGGAAGTTACTAGCACTTGTCAAATACTTAATTGAAACTTGTTCAAAATTAGAATCACTACTTTCCTTGCTTAAGTCTATCTCAGCTACAAGTAAACAATATAGTTCTCCCGCTTGTGTCGCTGTTACATTTATTTGTTCCCCCCCTTTTATCTCAAAGGCGCGACCTTTTATAATCATCCTGCCATCCCCTATTGTTATTTTTGATGCCGTATTTGTGAGCTCAATTCCATTTAATATTCCCTCGTTATGGTCTAATAGTTCATCTATTGTCTGTGCAAACGGTGCAGCCGGATATGAAACCCCATCAAACGTGTATCCTATAATCATTTTCCTATTTCTCCTTTCTTTAGCTGCTGTCTTAATGTCCTTCTTATTTTTCCTGCCTTAAATTCAACTATACTACTATTTTTTCTCTCAGTTTTTGCAGTTATATATCCCCTAACAATTATATTTTCCTTAGTTTTAATATTAACCGCTGTGCCTGTTGTCAGTTCATTTACATTCATTAGTTTACTAAATTTAGATAAAGAAAATTGAATTAAATAGTTATAGTCATTTCCTTTAAATTTGTCTAAAGCGTTTTGATATGCTTCTTCACTCTTTTCAACAGTTATTCTTTCTGCTAATCCTAGAACTCTATCTTGCATATTAAAATCTTTTATTATGTTGCTAGCTGCATCTAATGTATAAGCATGCTCTACATTTCTTTTACTATTTAAACAGTATACTTCTATTTGCTTTGAATCTTTGCAAAATACTTCCACTTTAGATGTTATCAATTGTCCATACACTTTTTTGTAATCTACTATGTCTGACAATGTACAATCTATAAACTTTCTTTTCTCCTCTTTCTTTTCAATTGTAATTTTAAGATTTTTATTGATAATTTCATAATTCATATTAATGCTATAATTTTGTTTACAATTGGTAATGAAGGTGTGAAAGTTATACAATCCTGACTCGTCCACATCAACTGATTTTTGCAATTTTGTGTGGGTGATTAATATGATATTAATATATTTCAAATTCATATTAGCATCGTAAGAGTTTTTAAAATATTTTTCTATTGTTATTTTTATAAAGTCTTCTATCCCT
>USTA01000219.1 GCA_900557475.1 uncultured Clostridium sp.
TACATAAATCTATTTTATTAAAACTTACGATATATATATATATATATATACAGCCTCAGGGCTTTCAGCGTTTTTTATCATGTTTTTCTCCTTTGTTTTACAGCTATATGTTATACATCTTCTTCAAATTTGTCAATTATTTTACAGTATTTGAATTTTAATATTTTTGTGCTAAATTTGCTAATTATAAAATATTATTCCTTTATTGCTGTCTCTAGTGCAATTTCTATCATTGTATTTAATGAAGTTTCTCTTTCTTCTGCTGAAATTTCTTGCTTTTTGTAATGAGAATCAACTACTGTAAGTAAGCATGCCGCTTTTTTATTTAAGTATTTAGCTGTATAAAATAACGCAAACGATTCCATTTCCGCACCAATTATATTTAATTCTTTAGGAAATCTTGAAATTAACTCATCTAAGTTTTTAACATAATAATCAAAAACTTCACTGCATAATACATTTCCTTTTATTAAATTAATGTTTTTTTCTTTAGCAGTAAGTTCTAGATTATTTGTAAGTAGACTATCACCTTCAACTAAGTGGCATTCTTTTCCTTCTAATGCATATGCAAAGTTTCCTTCAGTATAACTATTTTCTACTAATATAGTATCAAAAATATTTAAGCTTTCACTATAAGCTCCACAAGAACCTAATCTTATTATAGATTTTACATCGTAAAATTTATATAATTCATATGCATAAATTCCCATACTTGGCATTCCCATACCAGAAGCAAAAACCGTTATTTTTCTTCCTTTATAAAATCCTGTATATCCATACATATTTCTTACTGTATTTACTAATTTACTATTTTCCAAAAAGTTTTCAGCTATATATTTTGCCCTAAGAGGATCTCCCGGCATTAATACAATATCTGCAATATCCTCTTTTTTAGCTTCATTATGTGGTGTCATATTATCCCTCCTCATCTTTTTTAGTATTATAATATAGCTAATTTAAAATAGCAAGTTTTAATTTTGCTATTTTATAAACGAGTAAGTCAAATTCAAAACACTTTCTCTTATTGCTCTTCTTGTACAATAATCTTTTCCGTATCTATTATATATGCTACAAATTGCAATCATATCATCTTTTAATCCACTTTGTTTCTAAAATGTATTGTTATGACATATTGGACAATATAACAACCCTGCCACTAGATGTTCTGTATTTTTTTGCTTCCCTAACCAATACACATTAAACAAAATATTGTTAATTATACAATGGAGATAATTTTCTCAAATTATTAACAATTTCAACTAGACATTTTATAGTATAATCAATTTCTTCTTTATTATTATCTTTTCCTATACTAATTCTTATAGTACTATGTGCTATAGTGTCTGATAACCCTATTGCTTTTAATACATGAGAAGATTCTAAACTTCCTGTAGTACATGCACTTCCTGTTGATACATATATACCTCTTTTATCTAATTCTTGTAATATATTATCCGCTTCTATAAAATCAAAAGAAACACTTATATTTCCTGGTATTCTATTTATTAAATCTCCATTTATTTTTATTCCTTGTATATCTTTTTGGGTTTTATTTATAAAATAATTACTTAATTCAATTGTTTTTTTATTATTTTCTTCTAAATTTTCATAGACTAAAGACATTGCTTTAGCTAATCCAACTATACCAGCAACATTTTCTGTTCCAGCTCTTCTATTTCTTTCTTGATGTCCACCGTTTAAATATTTTCTAAATTTTATTCCATCCCTTAAATAAAGTACCCCTATCCCCTTTGGTCCATAAAATTTATGTGCTGATAAAGAAAGTGAATCTATATTCATGTTTTTAACATCTATTTTTATATTACCTATTGCTTGTACACTGTCTGTATGAAATAAAATATTATTCTTCGTTGCAATTTTGCTTATTTCATTTACTGGTTGAATCGTTCCTATTTCATTATTTGCAAATATTATTGATATTAAAATTGTATCTTTTCTTATTTTTTCTTCCAAATCTTTTAAATCCACAATTCCATTTTTGTTTACTTTAACATATGAGACTTCGAACCCTTCTCTTTCCAATTCTTTACAAGTATCTAAAATTGCTGGATGTTCTATGGTGCTTGTAATAATATGGTTTCCCTTTAAAGCATTTCCTAATGCGATTCCCTTTAAAGCCATATTATCAGATTCACTTCCTCCGCTTGTAAAATATATCTCATTTGGATTTGCATTTAAATATAAAGCAACTTTTTTTCTTGCTTCCTCAATTGTTCTTTTATTATCCCTACCTATTTTATAAGCTGATCAAGGATTTCCATAATTTTCTTTTAAATATGAAATCATTTCTTCAAAGACTCTATTATCCATTTTTGTGGTTGCTGCATTATCTAAATATACTTCAATTATTATCACTTCTTTCTTCTTGTATTATAACATACAAGATTTATATTTTAAATATATTGACAAAATTTAACTCTTATTATATT
>USTA01000220.1 GCA_900557475.1 uncultured Clostridium sp.
TGGAAGTATGTTTTTCTTTTTTATCTTTATTATATATAAAATTAAAATCAATATCTGATATTATTTTTCCACTTATGATTACGATGTTCATATATTTTTTACCTATACTTTATTGTATTAATTTTTGGATTTTAAAAAAGCATAAACTTCATATATTCTATTATTCTATATAATCTACTAATACAAAGTTTATTGATACATATTTACCTAGTTGCATTTTTAATATTTTACTATATACTTTCATTTTTAGCTATCACTAGGAGGGAATAAATCTCTTTAATATCTAATACCTCACTGGATATATTCCGTAGAATATATTATCTCGAACAATATTAGAGTGTGGGACGAAATGCATTGTTGTCGTTGTTGTTGTCCGGATTGTTGTTGTTACGATTAGAAACTGGATTATCGTTGTTATAGTTGCCTCCGCGCTTCACACGATTGCCACTGTTATTGGCTTTTTGATTTATCCCCAATATCTTTATAATGCATTATTTTTTATTTAATTTTTAAGTATCTTCCTTTACCATATCTTTATCTTCTGTATAAAACACTTTATCTGTTAAATTCTTTGTATTTGCTATTTTTATATATCCTAAATGTCCACATAAATATTTTCTTGCTTCTTTACTTGTAATTTCTCCTATTCGTATTTTATACTTCAATTCTTTTACTTTTTTCTTTAGTTTTCTTTTTCCTTTATCTCTTAACTTTAATCGATATTCATTTATTTTATATCCACAAAAATTAACCCCTTGTTTGTTTTTTAATATTTGTGTCTTACTATTTAACTCCAGCCCCAAATTCCCTTCCAAAAATAATTCTATCTTTTGTAACACTTCTTTTGCTTCTTGTTTTGTTTTCAACAAAATAAGACTATCATCCATATATCTAAAATAATATTTACAGTGTAATTTATGTTTAACATGTTGGTCTAGTTCGTTCAAATAAATATTTGCAAACATTTGCGAAGTATAGTTACCAATAGGTAGTCCATTTTCTCTTGCATTTGAATAAATGATTTCTTTTAATAACCATAACAATTTTTTATCTACTATTTTCTTTTGTAAAATACTAAATAATATGTCTTTATCAATGTTTTCAAAATACTTTCTTACGTCCATCTTTAAAATATAGTATTCTTTCCATATTCTTTTGCAATGTAGCATTGCTTTTTGCACATCTAAACATGCCTTGTGCATTCCTCTGTTTTTCAAGCAAGCATATGATGTTTCCACAAATCTTGGTACAAAATATGGAATCAAAAAATTATCTACTACCCATCTATGTACAATTCTATCTATATATCTACTTTTTTCAATCTTTCTTACTTTTGGCTCTGATATATAAAATATTGTATATCCTCCGATGTTTATATGTCATACTTTTTAATTGTTGATATATAAACATAATATATTCTTCTTGTTTTAAGTTAAATAAAATAACTTCTTTCCTATATCCTTTCCCTTTTCTGCTCAATGTATGTGCTTTCATTAGGCTGTCATAAGTTAATTTTTCATCAAATTTATTTCGTATTGTTTTTGGCATAATATTTTAGCAGTCCTCCTATGATTTTTCCTATTTCGTATATTTTGTCTATTGCTATATTAAACTTCTTTTCATCTATCCAATGATTATTTTTCATAATTCTTAAATATATTCTCTGGCAATTTAATATCGCATCTATCTTGTTTAAGTAATACATTCTTTTACTTTTTTCAATTTTATTTAAATATAATATATTTTGTATCATTTCATACATTGAGCTTTTATATTCTGTTCCAATACTATACTTTTCTGTTCGTGGTATTTTTATTAACAAATTTAATATATATTCTGTATATTTTTCAACTTTGGGTATCAATATGAGTTCACTATTTTTATATTCTTTTTCATTCATAATCTTTTGTCCTCTATATCAATAATATTTATGTTTTCCATTTTCTTCAGTCTCTCCACTGCTTCGTCTATCATTTCTTTACCACTTTGTATTTTTCTATCTTGATACCAGCAATTATTACAGTTTAAATATTTTCTATACTCTTCTATTGGACATAATACTATTCTTGTAAGTAATTCATATTTTTGATTGATATCTCCATTAATTCCTTCTGGATAATAATCATATATTGCAACTGATATTTTCTTTTCCGTTGCTGATTTAATAAATCTATCTATATTCTTTACTGAAACTGCACATTTACATATTTTTTCTTTTATGCAAATTGGATTAATTCCAAATTCCTCTGCTAATATAACACCATCTTTTCCTATACCATCAAAAAATATCCCACATCTCACTAATACCAGGTATCCTTCGTTTTCTGGTAAGTTTTGTATTTCCTTTACAATATCTAAAAATTTCATTTCATATACCTCCTTTTTGATAACATTTTCCTTGCAAAATTTTGCAAAAAAAATGTATACCACACAAGTGGTATACCAC
>USTA01000221.1 GCA_900557475.1 uncultured Clostridium sp.
ATTAACTTTACTCTATTTTATAAAAAGAATAAATATAAAATATTAAGTGATGAAGAAATAATAAATAAAATAATAGATGAAAAGAAGAGTTTGTCAAGATTTGGAGATGGAGAGTTTAAGTGGATGCTTGGAAAAAAGCAAGTAAGTTTTCAAGAAAATAATGCAAAAATGATGTATAAGCTCAAAGAAGTATTTGAAGAGGAAAACGAAGATTTAATAATTGGTATTCCAAAAGCTCTTAACTCTTTAGAAAACTTAAATAAATATGCAAAAAAGGAGTGGAAACTTTTTATACTATTTTTTTATAACTCAATAAAAAAATACATAAAAGTAGACAAAGAATATGCAGACACAAATATTACAAGATTTTATATGGACTATGTAGATAAAAGTAACTGTAAAAATAAAATAGAAAACATTAAAAGAATATGGGAAAAAAGAGATATTTTGATTGTAGAAGGCGAAAAAACAAAACTTGGAGTAGGAAATGATTTGTTTCAAAATGCAAAGACAATTAATAGAATAATTGCTCCAAGTAAAAATGCATTTGATGTTTATGAAAGAATATTAGAAGAGGCATACTCTAATGGAAAAGATAAACTTATATTAATTTCATTGGGACCTACTGCTACAATTCTTGCAAGTGATTTATCTAAAAAAGGATATCAAGGGATAGATATTGGTCATATAGATATTGAATATGAATGGTTTTTATCAAATGCTAATGACAAAGTTCCTGTAAAAGGAAAATATGTGAATGAAGCAAAGAGCAAAGGTGATTTATCAGATGAAGATATTGAAGATGAAGAATATAAGAAATCAATAATAAACATAATAAAATAAGGAAGGGGGATAAGTAAGTTGAAAATAGCAATAGTATCTCCAATGGTACTGCCATGTCCGCCTGTGAAAGGTGGAGCAGTAGAAATGCTAACATGGTATTTAGCAGAGGGAGCTGCAAAAGAAAATGAAGTTGATTTGTATACTAAATATGACGAAAAATTAGATGAGATAGAATATAAGAATATAAATATTATAAAAATAAAAATAGGAAATCTAAAAGTAAAGTTACAAAGATATTATGACAAGATTAATTACAAGTTTTTTAAAGGTAAGCTAAATTTTTACAGTTTTATAGATAAAAAAACAGCAAAAGAGATTTCAAAGCACAAATATGATTATATAATAGTGGAAAACGAAATGGTATTATATAAATATATTTATAAATATACAAAAAAAACAAATGCAAAGTTAATATATCACATACATAATGACTTTGGTGCGGCAAATAGAACTAAAAAATACTATGAAATAATAGATGAAACTGCAAGTGATATTATAGCTATAAGCAAATACATAAAAGAAAGATGCATAGAATTTGGAAAAACAGATAATGTACATGTACTATATAATTGCATAGATGAAAATTTGTATTCAAATAATAAAGAAAATTTTAGAAAAGAATATAAAATAAGTGAAAAGGAATTAGTGATAGGGTTTTCAGGAAGATTGTTAAAAGAAAAGGGGATATTAGAATTAGTACAAGCATTTAAGAAAATTAAAACAAATAAGAAACTAAGACTATTAATTGTTGGAACTAACAATTTTGCCAATTTAAAAAAAGATAAATATTTAATGCAAGTATATAAAGAAATAGAAAACATAAAAGAAAAAGTAACATTTACTGGTTATGTTGATATAGAAGATATGCCAAAAATATATAATACAATGGATATATTAGTAGTACCATCAATGTGGGAAGAACCATTGGGGTGTGTAGCAATTGAAGGAATGGCAAGAGGAGTGCCAATAGTTGCTACAAGGTCAGGTGGTCTTCCAGAAATGATATCAGAAAATAATGGATTTTTAGTAGAAAAGGAAAGAAATGTAGTAGATAATATACTAGAAAAATTACAATTGCTAGTAGATAATGAAAAATTATTACAAAAAATAAGAAAAAAAACAGAGGAAGATTTTTGGAAACATACAGAGTATTATAAATCTAATTATTATGAAAATTTTAAAAAATGTATAGATAAAAAGTAAAAAAGATTTTAAAGGAGATATTTAGTATAAAATGAAAAAAATATTAGTCGTTAACCAAGGTCATACAAAAAATTATGGCGATGTAGCAATCAATTCTACAATAACTAAATTTTTTGAAGAAAAAAATTTAGAAGTTGACTGCATACCATATTGGGAAGAAACGTTAGTCTTTGGAAAGAACTATAAAAAAATTCCATATAGAATAATTAGTATAATAATGAATAATACTTTTTTAGTAGATTTCTTTAATAGAAGAGCTATAAAAAAGCAAATTAAAAATAAAAACTATGATGCTGTTATTATAGGTGGGGGAGAACTTATAGGTAACCACGATGGTTTTAATTCATCTTTGAATGTTATAACTAAAATTTTTCAAAAAAAGAACATACCAGTAT
>USTA01000222.1 GCA_900557475.1 uncultured Clostridium sp.
TATATATATATACAGCCTCAAGGCTTTCAGCAATTTTCATTATGCTTTTTCTCCTTTTTTCTTACATTATACCATAGATTTAAGTTTTATTTTAGTATATCTTTTCGCAATTAAAATCAAAAAAAGCTATATTTTAACATTTTACTAAAACGTAGCTTCTTTTTTATTATACATTATACTAAAACACTTCTGAATCCATTATGCCAATGAGTTTGTCCATCATTTCTACGAAATGTACTTATACCTGCTGCTGCATCTTCATAATAAGACCCTCCACGGTAGAAAAATGGCGCGTCAGTTCTTGGATAACTAGAGTTGTCTGTGTACCATCCATTATTACCTGAACCTTTTGTTGAGGTTTCTCTTACACTATCTCCATATATTTTGTCATTTAGCATATAATTTGCCTCACTTTTTTCATCCTCTGTATTTCCTACATCTGAATATGGATATACAGTTGCATATTTTGTGCTTTTATCCTGTCCTATTACTACACTTGTACCTTGATTTAGAATATCATTTCCATTGTTTATATAACTTGCTATTCTTTCGTAATGCCCTCCTGATAAATCATATATTCCATATATATTTCCCGTTGTTGAACTACTTCTATTACTTCCTAAATAATCATTCCATTCATTATTATTACTATTATATCCAGTTACTACATATACACTCGCTTTTGTATTTCCTTGTTCTTTTGTAGTACTTACTCCTCCATTATTTAAGTTCTTTGTATTTTGACCTATATCATTACTTCCTATTCCATATTTTGTACTTTTACATAAATATGCACATGCTCCCCATTCGCTATTTTTCATTAAGTGACTGTCTGTATCTGCCGCAGACAATCCATATATATTTCCATTTTCAATTAATGCTCTTGATATATTATTTGCATCATTTATACTGGTATAGTTCATTGAATAACTTGAACCTTGGAATGTTGGATATTTTATCTTTTCTTTGTTTACTTCATATACTCCATCTAGCCAATTTCTCGCTGGTATGTGTGCATCTCCTGTTGCATCTGGTTTCACACCTTTTACTTCTATAGTTGGTGCCCATACATTAGGCATTGTATAAACTATACTACTTTCTTTTACAGGAGCATTATTTTGTGTTTCTCCACTTGTTGCATATGCTGCTTCAAATTTTGCTACCCATATTCCTGTTAGTTCTTTATCCCAACCACCGTTTCTAAATCCTATGTTTGATTCGTCTGTAAATGCTGGGTGTACTGTATAGCCAGTAGTTGTATCTACTTTTTCGTCTACTGACTTACATCTTTTTGCTGTTTGAAGTTTTCCTTGTTCGTCATAGTAGTTATCCGATGTTCCTTCCAAGAATACTATATCTGTTGTTTGTGTATCACTATTTATTTTATATGCATATCTTGGTATCCATACCCATAAGCTTCCATCTTGCGTTTCTGCATTTGCCCATTTCTTGTTTTCGTATGAGTACCAGTCTTTATCTTCTTTTGTTGTTTTTACAATTTCACCTTTTTTATTAACTGTCGCTTCGTTAAATTTTACTGGTGTCATCCCTGTTTTTAAGGATGGTGCATTGGGTTTGTTTCTCTCTTCTTTTTCACTGCCACCTCCACTATTGCCTCCATTTATGCTGTCTATTATATCTGCAACACTATTCATTTCTTTTTCTTCATTTTTGGTTGCGTTTTCCCATGCATCTGCTGCCTGTCCTGCTCTTTTGAAAATTCCATTTTCTCCTATACTTAACGTTATTGCTACTCCTGCTAAGATTAGTAGTACTATTATTGTTACTACTAAGGCTATTAGCGTTATTCCGTCTTGACTTTTTTGTTTCATTTTAAATTATCCTCCTCTTTTGATTTATTTTACTCGGTTCATAATTAAACTTATATTTTAATTACCTACATAATAACAATATATTGTTGCACTAAATGACCTAACAAAAACTTCTGCACCTTGACTACCAGTAGATGAACTAATAGAAACTGTTCCTGTTTCGGCATTATAGTTTGATATTTTATAAGTTCCTTCTCTAGCACCATCTCCTCCTGCATCTCTCCCTGGATATGCTCTTATATCTCCTAATGCAAAGTTTGCAACTGTTAACTTACTGTATATATCTGGTAATGCATTTTTTACTGCTCCAACTGCATTAGTAACTACTATTCTCTTTATTTCTCCATCTACTTTTCCATCATTGTATCCAGCCTCGTAGCCCTTATTAGTTCCTGTTAGTTTTTTCCCGTTTACCCATGCTGTTTTTCCTGTTAATATGTCACCTGCTACTGCTGTTGCCTGCGTTTGACTTGCTAAACTTGCTGCTGTTACTTTTCCACTTCCGTTATGATATCCAGCTGGCACTGTGTAACTCCCACCTGCATTTAGAGTTTTGCTTATTGCTCCATTATTTGCCATTGTTCCTACTAGGCCTACTCCACTT
>USTA01000223.1 GCA_900557475.1 uncultured Clostridium sp.
TATACCATTATAATTTCTTTCTAATTCTTCTGTTGTGACAAAATTAAATATGTCTGGATTACAAACATATTTTAATTTTTTATATGATACTTCTTTTGTTTCTTTCATTTTTTCTTCCTTTCTACTGTTTTATTTTAAAGAGTATTAGTCATAAGAATCGCATCTTCTCCTTTGTAGTATTTTGGTCTTTTTCCAACTTCAACAAAGCCAAAACTTTTATAAAGATTTTTTGCTACTTTATTATTTGTATTTACTTCTAAATTGATTTTTTCTATATTATTCTTTACTGCATATTTTATAATATAACTTAAAAGGCTTGATGCAAATCCTTGATTTCTCTTTGTTATATCTGTAACTATGTTCATTATTTCCATTTCTTCAAAAACTATTCTGATTCCTATGAATCCACAAATATCTTCATTTTGTTTTATTACAAAATATCTTGAATCTGAATAATCTTCTTTTAATACCTCATATTCCCATGAACTTGGAAACCTTTCGTAGTTTAGTTTAATATTTTCTAAATCAGAATATGTCATTTCCAAAATTGCTACATCATCTGATGTTCCTTCTTTTTGCCTTTGAGCTTGTGGCTTTCTTAGATACATTGGTACTAAATCCTTAGAATTTCCAAAAATTCCAGAATTATATTTGTTAAATGCCGCTATTCCTGCGCCTATTGCCAGTGGTTCTAATTCATCTAGTTGCAAATATTCATGTTTTAAAACATCTTCTCCATTTGCCTTTTGCATGGATACTTTTGCCAAATAAAGTGGTTCTATTTTACTAATATCTATATTACCCACAAAGTATGTTGGCAAATTTAAATTATCTATATATTCAGTTACTTTTGAAATATGCATAGTCTCTGGACTTTTGTAAACCGTTACCTGCCTATTTTTTACTTTGTATATTGCAGCATATATATTATCATTTTTTGCATCAATTATGCTTATATATTCGCCATCACCTTTTTTAATTGCTCCTAAATAAGCTAAAACTTCTAATGAATTTATGCCTACTACTGGTATTTTTTTCGCATCTGAAAAAGCTTTAATTGTTGCCATTCCTACCCTAATACCTGTAAATGACCCTGGTCCTTTAGTACAAGCCAATAATTCAATGTCTTCTATTTTTAAATTCAAACTATTAAATAATTCTTCTATCATTGGCATTAAAGTTTCAGAATGCTCTTTTTCATTAGTAGTATGAAGTTCTTTTAAAACCTTCATATTTTCTAAAATTGCAACTGAACATCTTTCCGATGATGTATCTATTGATAATATTTTCATATTAATCCCTTTCTTTCATATATGTTATATAATATAAAAGGATAAAAGTCAACCTTTTACCCTTTTTATTTCCTTTAAATTTATTTAGTTTTTAATATTTCAATTGCCTTTTTTAATTGAGTATCCTTATCTAATTCTAATGTACCTTTATATAAATAATCTGTGACCTTTTCGTCTGGTTCAATTCCAACTTTGTTTATTTTATTATGTTCAGGTGTAAAGTATTCATTAGTAGTAATTTTTAGTCCACTTCCATCTGTAAGAGTGTAAAGAGTTTGTATTACTCCTTTACCATATGTTGTATTTCCAACAATTGTAGCATTATCCACTTTTTCTTTCAAAATTCCTGCTAAAATTTCTGATGCACTTGCAGAATACTCATTTACCAGAAGTACAATTGGCATTGTTATTTTCTTATCTTTTTTTGCTTTTTCTACTACTTCAGCCCCATTTTTATCTTCTTCAATCAATAAAGTTTCTCCTTTTTTCGTCATAAGGTCTGCTATATTTAAAGCTTCTTTAACAATTCCACCACCATTATTCCTTACATCTATTATTAATGATTTTATTCCTTTACTATTTAAATTATCATAAGCTTCTTCAAATTGCTTTGCACCATTTCCTTCAAAGCTAGATAAATAGATATATCCTATATTTTCTTCTAAAATTTGTGATGTAACATGTTGTACTTCAATTTTCTTTCTTTTTACCTCAATTGTTAAATTTTCGTTATTTCTAATTACTCCTAATTTAACTTTTGTTCCATCATCGCCTTTAATTTTTGTTGTTATTGTTTCATAATCATCGCCATCACATTCTTCGTCATTTACACTTACTAATATGTCCCCCGTTTGAAGTCCTGCTTCTTTTGCTGGTGAATTTTCCATTGTTCCATATATTAAAATTTGATTATTTTTTTCATCTTTGGTTATATATACACCAATACCTACATATTCTCCTTTTGTCTCATCCATATAATCTTCCATATCTGATTTTGGAAAATATTCTGTATATACATCATTTAATCCCGCAACATATCCTTTAATTGCACCTTCTATTAGTTCGCTTTCGTTTACCTCTCCTATATATTTATCATCAATTTTATCCTTTATTATTGATAGCTTTGCATCTAAG
>USTA01000224.1 GCA_900557475.1 uncultured Clostridium sp.
TTTGCACATGTAGAAATTTTCTTCATTTTCTGCCCTGTCGTTTAAAAAGCAAATTTTGTCATTACCTGCAAAGTTGTCCATATGAGTTTTCTTTATTCCTTTTAGGTCATCATGAACTCTGTAAGGTACAGAAACGAACCAGCCAACAATATCCATTTTTCCAAAAAACTTTTTTATGTCCTTATATATCTGAGACCAGATATCATCATTAAATATAAGACTGTTTTCTATTACTTCTTTGACTTCAATTGCTGCTTTTCCAAAAACATATGTAACATTCTTTTTTCGCTTTATCTCTCCCAGAATTACACCATATCTGACGTCATCCTGATTTTGAGGCTTGTTTTTAAGAAATGTCATGACACTGTCTTCTATGTAAATTTTTTGATTAGCATCATTTTCTCCCATCTGTTTTATGTTTTTTGGAATAACTACTTCTCCCTGTTCTCCTGACTCTTTGCTACTATATACCATCTCTATCATGGGGCTCCTCCTTTTCTAAAATACGTTTTAGATAATAGCACAGAGACAATGTTTGAATTTGTCAAAAGGAGTATTAAATCATAAAAACTTTACGACAAAAAAGATGCCTGTTATACACAAGCATCTTTTTTATTTCATTATGTTTTTTATAATTCCACAATCTGACTAAATACCTGCCCTATTGGTTCATTAATAACCAAATCAGCTCTTTGATCTTTTTGTGTTTTGCTTTTATTGATTAGGACAAGTTTATTTCCTCTATAATAGTCAACCAGACCTGCTGCCGGATATACCGCAAGAGAAGTTCCTCCTATTATGAGAACATCTGCATTTGCAATAGCCTGCACTGACAATTGAATGGTATTTTGATCAAGACCTTCTTCATACAAAACCACATCCGGCTTAATAACTCCTCCACACTGACATTTTGGTACACCTTTCATTTTATAAATATCATCGAAACTATAAAACTTTCCGCAGGAACTACAATAATTTCTATGTACTGAGCCATGTAGTTCGTATACATTCCTGCTTCCTGCTGCCTGATGAAGTCCGTCTATATTTTGTGTAACAATTGCTTTTAATTTTCCCATCTTCTCTAGTTTTGCCAATGCTTTATGAGCCGCATTTGGCTTCACATCAGGGAACAACATCTTGTTTCTATAGAATCTAAAAAAATCTTCAGTATTTCTTTTATAAAAAGTATGACTTAATATAGTTTCCGGTGGATAATCATATTCCTGATTGTACAATCCGTCCACACTTCTAAAATCAGGTACTCCACTTTCAGTAGATACTCCTGCTCCACCAAAAAATACAATATTGTTGCTTCCTTCAATCATCTCTTTAAGCTGTTTTATTTTTTCGTCCATATTACAACCTGCCTTTCTGAACAAACACTACCATTTCATAAAGAATTGCCGTGCATTTTTATCGTTGTCAAATTATAAATACCAATTGCATATTTTTTATAACTGCTTTTTATCACATTGTTTATAAATAATTATATCACCTTTAATTTGGTTCCTCCACCATAAACTCCAGATTTGCCAACCTGATTTTATCTCCTATATTTATCTGTTGTGGCTGGTGCGGTTGTAATTTTTCACCATTTAAATATGTACCATTGGTAGAACTTAAATCTTCAATATAAAAATCTCCCCATTCCTCAACAATTCTCATGTGAACCCTACTAATTACTGCACTGTCGATACAAAAATTGCAACTACACTTGCTTTTTCCTATCACATATGGAAAATCCAATGGTTTAATAATTATGGGAATTGCTGAATCCATAGCCTCCAATTGAAACTTAACAATATTCTCCGGGTGTACAAGCAATGTTGTTTTATCGTCATCCTCTTGGTCATCATTCGCTTGACTATCATCACATTTATCATTGAAATAAACTCCACCTTCATAATTTCTATCAATATAATTATTATTGTCATTATAGTTTTTGTTGCCATTATAACCATATTGATTTTCATTATACGTTTCTTCTTCTGCTACGCATACTCTTTCTTCTTCAAACAACTCATCATATTCCAGTTGTTTTTCCGTTTTGTATTTTTCTTTCTTTTTAAAAAAAGAAGTTATACCTGACACAAGTCCTTTTTTTCTTTCTTTATTGTTTCTTTCCTTATAACTTTTGTCTTTATGTTTTTTTCCACTAATATTCTTTTCTATAGTAGTTTGTTTTCCTGTACATGAATCATCCAACTTCACATACTCCTTAACTTTCTCCTGATTACTATTATTTTCATTGCTATTTTTCTTGTTTGTTTGCATATTTTCATACGCGCATCTTAGTAAATCCTGCAATGTAAAATCTGCATTTGTTGTAATTTGCTGCATTCCATAAGCTATAAGTACAGCCTCTTTATCATTGTGATCTATATAGTCTAATATATTATCCAATAGATCACAATGATAAAGA
>USTA01000225.1 GCA_900557475.1 uncultured Clostridium sp.
TATATATATATACAGCTGCAAGGCTTTCAGGCTTTTTATTCATTCTATTTTTTCTCCCTTTTCAGCTGTATTATATCATATTTTATAATTTGATTTTAGTGTCATTTTTATTTTCTTTTGTTTTTTTCTTTCTAAGAACAATTACCAAAGATACTGCTACTGCAGATAGTCCTGTAATATATGGAATTACACTTAACATTTCTTTTCCTGTTCTAGGCATTACTGCTAGCTCATTCATGTCCTCATTATCATCTAAAGTTGTTTCTAAAAGCTTTTCTGATTCTATTTTTACAAATGCTTTTATATCTCCTTCTAATTCTATTCCTTTTGATTTTCTTATTCCAATGTAATATTCTCTTGTTTCTCCTATTTCTAGTTCATTTACTTTTAATTTAGCTTTGTTTCCCTCCACTTGCCAGTCAGTGTTTATCAGTGTATATCCGCTCGGAATAGTAAAAGTAATATAACCGCTTCCTAAGCGTTCTTGATTATTTGTAACTTTAATTTTATAATAAATTTCTAAATCTGAATATTTATTTGCATCTCTTATTTCAGTTTCTATTTTTCCTATTTTGCCATTTAGTCCATAGTAATTTCCTCTTACATATGCTTTGTCTAAATTCATCTCTATTTTTAAATTGAATTTCAGCCTGCGATAATAATAATTTAAAGTAATGTCTTCTTTCCCTATAACAACATTTTCTTTTTCAGGCTTTTTAGTTAGAATATAATCTTCATAGTTTCTTTCTTCTGATGTAAATTTATCTCCTTCATAGACCTCTTTTTCAAAAGTATCTATCTTTTCTTTTGTTTCTTCATCAATATAGTTTACTGTTATTTTTGATTTATGTATATAATAATATGTTACTGTTATATCTTTTCCGTTCATCATTCCTACTGTGTTTCCTTCAGATTTAACAAATTTGTAATTTGAGATATCTTTTTGTTTAGTTTGATACCTGTCTCCATATTTTCCACTAATCGTTTCTGTTTTTTCTATTTCTTTATTTGTCTTTATATCTACATATTTTGCATAAACATTTGATTTTTTAGAATAATAATAGTTTACTGTCTTTAATTCTTCTGTTAATGTGTATGTTTCTGTATCGGGTTTTCCTACTAGCACATATCCTTTTATATCCTTTGCTTTTGTTGTAACTTTTTCTCCAACTGCACCACTTTGACTTTCTGTGGTTAATACTTTTCCTGTATCAAGGTCAATATAATTTGCTCGTACACCTCCACTTTGTAGATTAAAAGTTACAAATAAATTTGACTCCCCAGCTGCTCTTTCCATGTAGAATACCTTTAGTGTATGTTTTCCTAACGATAATTTGCCTCCATCGAACGCCTTTTTGTATACATCTTTTTGATCTGTATTTGTCTCTTTATTGTATATACTTTCATAATATACTTCATTTTTAGCAAAGTTTATATTTCCAGCAAGTTTTATGTGATTGCCACCTAAATCTAATACTAATGTATCATCTACATATACCCATACATCATCATCTCCTGAAAAATTGAATACCATATCTTCATATTGCTTTGTTTCAGAATTCTTTACTTTTCCATCTTCTGTCATAATAAAAGGTATATCCATTCTTACAGTAAATCCTAAGTTTCTGTTTTTCATGTCTGATGTATCATCATTACAATTATTAAATGGATAAAATCCACTCCTTGCACCTTTATGTAGTTTATATTTTCTGTTTGCATAGTCTCTGGTCACATGATATTCATCACTATTAAAACTATAATATCCATTTGGTTGTTTTAAAAATGGAAATTTCCAATTTGTAAGTACCTCTGAATATGCTGCTTCATTTGCATTCTTTACAAAAAAACTGTCTTTATTTGTATATTTATCTACTACATAAAGTTTATCATTCGTTAGTTTTTTATTTACTAGTCCTTGTAATACCCCTGTCGAGTTTCCATAGTTGCCTAATCCTAAATATCCATTCTGAAGTCCTCCTATACACATTCCTTCGGTTGATGCAAATAGCATAGACTTTGAATCTATGTCATATCTTTGGTTCATTGGTAAATTATAATAGGTTGTCCAATGCATTCCTCCTCTTTGCTTTTTGTTATATTCTTCTCTGTTAATTTTATTTAGAGTTGCATTTACATATTTTACATTATTCTCTTGTATTTCTGTGCAATTTGCTTTTGCCATGCTTTTGCTTGATGAAAGTAGTCCAAAAAATACTACTACTAAAGCTAATAATTTTAGCTTGGTTCTTTTTTTCATATAACTCCTTTTCTATAAGTAAAAAGTTTCCCACTCTTTTTTGCTTATTATATTTTATTGGGATTTTTGTGAATAATTTAAGACTCAAATTATTTGAAAAAATTAAATATAAAATTTAACTATGTTTATTATACTCCATATAATGGAAAAAGTAAAGAACTT
>USTA01000226.1 GCA_900557475.1 uncultured Clostridium sp.
ACGGAAGACATCCTGTAATAGAAAAAATTCTTCCAGCAGGAGCATTTGTAGAAAATGATTCATATTTAGATGAAGATGAAAATAGATTAGCAATTATAACAGGTCCAAACATGGCAGGTAAATCTACATATATGAGGCAAGTTGCATTAATTACACTAATGGCTCAAATAGGAAGTTTTGTACCAGCAGAAGAAGCAAATATTGGTGTAGTGGATAAAATATTTACAAGGGTAGGAGCATCAGATGACCTAAGTATGGGAGAAAGTACTTTTATGGTTGAAATGATGGAAGTGGCTAGTATATTAAATAATGCCACAAATAAAAGTTTAGTCATTTTGGACGAAATAGGAAGAGGTACTTCTACATATGATGGACTTTCAATAGCATGGGCAGTGGCAGAGTACATTTTAGATAAGAATGTATGTGGAGCAAAAACATTATTTGCAACACATTACCACGAATTAGTAGGACTAGAAGAAAAACTTCCAGGAATAAAGAATTATCATATTGCAGTAAAAGAAAAAGGTGAAGATGTAATTTTTCTTAGAAAAATTTTGGCAGGGGGAACTGATGAAAGCTATGGGGTGCACGTAGCTAAACTTGCAGGGGTGCCAAAAGCAGTAACTAAAAGAGCAAATGAAATATTAAGAGCACTTGAAAGAAAGAGCATTTTTAAAGAAGGAGCAGTAGCTAAAGAGGAAAAGGCAAAAAATGAAGGACAATTAGATATGTATAATTACAAACTGGCAGAAATAGCTCATGAATTAGACCAGATAAAACTAGAAGAAGTAACACCAATAGATGCGTTAAATATTCTTTCAAAAATAAAAGAAAAAATGAATTGAAACTAAATAAAAATGATATAATAAAAGCTATAAATAGCTTGCTTAAGGAGGAAACATATGAAAATACATTTTAATGGAAAAGAAATAGAAATAAATAATGATAAAAAAACAGTAAAAGAGATATTTGAAAATGAAATTAAAGCTTCAGCTAATAATGTTATTGCGTGTGTATGCAATAATGAAGTAAAGAGTTTAGAACATGAAGTAAAAGATAATGATAAAATAGAGCTACTAGACATAACAGATAAAGATGGAATGAGAATATATATAAGAGGACTTTTATATATAATGTCAATGGCTTTTTATAGGCTTTATCCTAACATAAAAGTTAAGGTAAACTATCAGCTTTCAAACGCAATGTTTTGCGAAATTGAAGGTGCAATGATAACAGAAGAAATAATAAAAAATGTAAAAGACAAAATGCAAGAAATAATTTCAAAGAATTTACCTATAAAAAAAGTTATAATGGATAAAGAAGAAGCAAAAGAGTTTTATGAAAAAGAAAATTCTATAAGAGGAAGATTGCAAGTAAGAAATAAAGAAAAAGAAACGGTTTCATTATACTTCTGTGAAGAATATTATAATTATTTTTTCGGAGTAATGCCAATATCAACTGGTAATATAAATTTATTTGATATAAGTAAATATAAAGATGGATTTATAGTTAGATATCCAAATAGAAAAAATTCTCAAGAATTAGGAGTATTTAGAGAAACAAAAAAATTGCAAGCAACACTTGAGGAATATGATGACATAAATAGTTTAATGCATATAAATACGATTTATGATTTAAATAAACAAATATATGAAGGCAATTCAACAGACGTTATATTAACAGCAGAAGCTCTTCATGAAAAGAAATTATCAGAACTTGCAAATAAAATTGCAAGTAAGAGAAATGTAAAGATTGTACTAATTGCAGGCCCATCATCTTCAGGAAAAACTACATTTGCAAAAAGATTAGGAATTCAGCTTAAACTACATGGATTAAACCCAGTAACAATAGGAACAGATAACTATTTTGTGGAAAGAAGTGAGACTCCAAGAGATGAAAATGGTGAATACGATTTTGAAGCAATAGAAGCATTAGATTTAGAATTATTTAATAATCACTTAATCAAATTAATAAATGGTGAAGAAATAGATGTTCCAACATTTGATTTTAAGCTAGGAACAAAAAAATATAATGGAAATAAAATGAGTTTAAAAGAAAATGAAATTTTAGTTATAGAAGGAATTCATTCACTAAATGATAAATTAACATCAACAATACCAAAAGAAAATAAATTCAAGGTATACTTAAGTGATTTGACCGTTTTAAATATAGATGACTATAACCGAATTTCAACAACAGATACAAGACTTATTAGAAGAATAGTAAGAGATAACAATTTTAGAAATTATTCTGCACTGGATACTCTAAAAAGATGGAATTCAGTAAATAGAGGAGAAGAGAGAAATATTTTTTTCTTCTGCATTACACTGTCTTTGTCCATATTTATTCCTCCTGGTAGTTTTGGGAAGCAAAATGCGAGCTCTCTGCGAGCAGAGGATTTTCCTCCTTGTTTTGCGG
>USTA01000227.1 GCA_900557475.1 uncultured Clostridium sp.
TACTGTTCCAAAAAACAATCCCAATAACGATATTTTTAACATTTAAGCCTCCTCTTTCATCTTAATACTTAACTAATAATATTATTTTATTCTTATTAGTTGCTTATATTCTCAATTTGTAGTCTTAAGAAGGCCTTTCTTCATAACATAAAATTAAAAAGCCTTAATTGTTAAAATCTTTATCTAACACTCAAAGCTTTTAAATTTAATTTTTTATATACTTATTCTTCATTACCTTTTAGTTTTTCTGCTGTGTCTGCTGCAGTTAAGTTATCTATCATCTCATCTAAGTCACCATTTAAGAAATTGTCCATTTGGTAAATGCTCATTCCTATTCTATGGTCTGTTATTCTACCTTGAGGATAGTTATATGTTCTTATTTTTTCGCTTCTATCTGCATTTCCAATTTGACTTCTTCTTTCATTTTCTAATTCACTATCTCTCTTAAGTTTTTCTTGCTCATATAGTCTCGAACGAAGCATTTTCATTGCATATTCTCTATTTTGTACTTGTGACCTTTCTGTTTGACATTCTGCTACCATCCCAGTTGGTTCGTGTATTAATCTTACAGCAGATGATGTTTTGTTAACGTGTTGTCCTCCTGCTCCCGATGCTCTAAATACTTCCATTCTTATATCTGCTGGATTTATATCAATTTCTACATCTTCTACTTCTGGAAGCACTGCAACTGTTGCTGTTGATGTATGAATTCTTCCACTTGCCTCTGTTTCTGGAACTCTTTGTACTCTATGCACACCGCTTTCAAATTTAAGTCTACTATATGCTCCTTCTCCTTTTATCATAAAAGAAATTTCTTTACATCCACCTAATTCAGTAGAGTTTTCATTAAGAATTTCCATCTTCCAATGTTTTCTATCTGCATACATTGAATACATTCTGAAAAGTGTACCTGCAAAAAGGGCTGCTTCTTCTCCTCCTGCACCAGCTCTTATCTCGCATATTACGTTTTTATCATCATCTGGGTCTTTTGGAATTAATAGTATTTTTAATTCCTCCTCTAGTTTTGGAAGCATTTCTTTGCATTCTAACATTTCTTCTTCTGCTAAATCTTTTAAATCCTTGTCTTGAAGCATTTCTTTAGCTTCTTCTAGTCTTATTTTTGTTTCTTTATATTCTCTATATTTAATAACAACTGGCTCCAAGCTTGAATGTTCTTTCATATTTTTTCGCCACTCATTTTGTTTTGCTATCTCTTCTGGGTCACTAATCTTTTTTGTTAGCTCTTCATATCTCTTTTCGACCTCATCTAAATTTTCAAACATAAATTTTTTCCTTTCCAATATATTTTTATATAAGTCATTTTTATATTATCTTTAATTATTTGCCTATTTATTATACTACATTTATTTTAATCTTTCAAGATAAATCTTGACTTGTTCTAGCTTTTAGCATATTAGTTAAATTATAAATAAATAAAAATTTAATATTACATAAAATATTTTTTATTATTGTAGACAAATTTTTTAGTTAATTGTATAATGTTATGACATTATTTTGAAAGGAGTGTTAAATGTTATATTTAAATGGACAGATATAAAGATACAAAAGTCGTAGGAATTCTAGGAATCGTAGGAAATATTTTTTTATTGATTATAAAAAGCATAATAGGATTAGTTAGTGGTAGTCAAGCTATGATAGCAGATGCTGCAAATAGTGCTGGTGATATTTTTGCATCATTTATGACATTTGTCGGTAATAAAATAGCAAGTGAGCCAAATGATAAAACTCATCATTTTGGACATGGAAAAGCAGAATATATTTTTTCTTTATTTATAGGTATGTCAATGATAGCCATTGCTTTTAAATTATTATATGATGCTATATTTTCTTTAATAAATGGAAATTATTTTGACTTTTCATGGTGGTTAGTAGGTGTTTGCATTATAACTATTGTAATAAAACTTGGTTTGTTTATTTATGCTAATAGTATATCTAAAAAATTTGACAATTTACTTTTAAAGTCTAATTTAGAAGACCATAGAAATGATTGCATTATAACTTCATTTACTCTTATATCTATATTCTTAAGTTTACTTGATATTTATTGGTTTGATAGTGTTGTTAGTATTGGTATTTCTATATGGATTTTTTATACAGGAATAAAGATTTTTATAGAGAGTTTTAATGTTTTAATGGACAAATCTCTTGATGAAAAAAACTCTAAAAAAATTTTAGAATTAACTTCAAAATATCCTGAAATACAGAAAGTTAGACATTTAAACACTACCCCTGTTGGATATAGATATCTAGTTTCATTAACAATTTTTGTTGATGGTAATCTTTCAACCTTTGAAAGCCATAGAATAGCGGATTCTCTAGAAAAAGATTTAAAAAAATTAGATTTTGTTTATTTACCAATTATACATGTTAATCCTGTTTAAATAAAATGTTAATAA
>USTA01000228.1 GCA_900557475.1 uncultured Clostridium sp.
CCCCAGCTTTGTAAAATATCGTTGGCTTCAATAAAATTATCAGATTTTTTCTTTTCGATAATTTGTAATTCCAAAATTTTAGCAGAAACAGCTTTTACCTTGTTATCTAATTGTTCTATTTCTTCTGTTATGTATTGATTAATAACAGAAGTTCCCTCAGCTAATTGTTTTATAAGATTTTTTATATTTTTTTCTAATCTATATTTTTCAATTTTCAAATTATATAACTCTTGACTATCTGAAGTTTCAAATTCACATTTTTCAATCTTATACTGCATTAATTGTGAAAAAATAACGTCTTCACACATAGCTTCCAACATTTCTACCTTAATCATTTTACTATCTGCAAGGCAAGTACCCTGACGTTTCCCTCGACAATAAAAATATTTATATTCACTTCCGCTTCTATTGACACACTTCTTTACATATTCTGAATATCCACATTTTGAACATTTAACCAAACCTTGAAGCCACGATAAGCTTCCTGTTCCCAAATTACTGTGACCATTTTTTTGTTCAAATTTCATCTGAACAGATAACCATAAGTCTGATGGAATAAACCCTTTATGCATTCCTAAAGTAACATAATCTGTATCATATTTCTTAAATTTTAAAGAAGTACGATTTTCAGCCTTACCATAAACAAAGCAGCCGTTTGTTCCTTGATAATCTTCTATAGAATTATTTATTTTTGCACCTTTTGACTGAAAATATGTATAAACATCTGCATCTGCCATTACAAACACAGGATTGCTTAATAACCTGGATAATGTAGAGTTATTCCAAACACCATTTCTTCTAGTTTTAATTTTCCTGGCATTAAGTAATCTTACAATCTCTCCAAGTGAATGACCGTTATTAAATAAAATATAAATTTCATTTATTATTTCAGCTTCTTCAGGTACTATTTCAAATTTATAAGTTTTTTTCCCATTGAGATAAGTTTCAATCTTTTTATACCCAAATGGAGCATAGCCACCTAAATAATAACCCTTTTGTCCTCTTGAATAGTAATTATCGGTAATTCTTTTTTGTATTGTTTCACGTTCCATTTCTGCAAACATCATGAGCAAGTTCAACATCATTTTTCCAGTTGCAGTAGATGTATCAAAATCTTCTTTGCATGATATGAATTCAACATCATATTTATTAAATTCATTTTGCATATTTAAGAAGTCAAGCATAGATCGGCTTATTCTATCAACCTTGTAAACAATAATCTTTTTTATTCGATTCTCTCTTAGTTCTTCCATCATTCTTTGAAACTCAGGTCTATTTATAGACTTACCCGAAAAACCCTTATCAGAAAATATTTCTGTATTATTCTTTACTTCTTCAGATGATAGCTTTCTCATGCATGTTTCTATCTGTGATTCAATACTAATACTATCTTTTTTATCTACCGATTGTCTTACATAAATAGCATTCATATTCCAACCTTGCCTTTCTCTTTAAGTAGAGAAAGATGACTAATGTATATTATCATATTTTTTTATATGATTCAAGAGAACTTTTGATATTTTTCATTATTTTTAAATCCTCTTTTTTCCTATTTAATGCAGACAATTCAGGTTTTATAATGTGAAAAACATAACCGTTAATACAAATCTTATTTATTTCATGATCTTTCATAATAACTCCTCCAATTCATAAAATTATATGAAAAAAGAGCTATCATTTAGAATATAACAATTAAAATAGCATATCAAATTATTCAATTTTCAAGATACCGTAATTATGTTGAAAAAAAAGAAAAATAGTGGTATAATAAAATTAATTATATTTAAATGTCCTACCAAGAAATTTAATATAATTAATACAATCCCATTATAATTATAAATTCATAATTTGTCAAGGGGTTATTTGAAATTTAGGAGGAAAAATGAATAGTAGTGAAAAAATTCTTGAAATATTAATCACTTGTATTCAAGAAAAAGGAATCACAGAAAAGGAGTGTTTAATAAAATGCGGTATTAACACAAGTTTTTTTAGTGTTTGGAAAAAACAACCAAATCAAAAACCTTCTTACGATAAGGTTGTAACAATTGCAGTTTACCTTGATTTAGATTTAAACTATTTATTTCTAACCCAAGAAGAAGCTAATCGGAATCATAGAATTTATACACTTAACGAAAAAGAAGATGAATTGTTAAAAAGATGGAGAAATTTAAACTCATTTGATCAAGGCTTGTTTCTTGGTAGATTACAAAATAAATAAGATAACAAGCTTATACCAATTTAAATCCTATTTAGTTTTTCTAAATAGGATTTTTATTTTTTCATTGACAAATTATGAATTTATAATTATAATAGATGTAGTTAGTAATATTTAAAACCATATCAAATTGAGGCGATCGCTTTTGGACTTTCGATTTCTGATTTTTCAGAATCAAA
>USTA01000229.1 GCA_900557475.1 uncultured Clostridium sp.
TAAAAATAAATAT
This sequence comes from uncultured Clostridium sp., assembly GCA_900557475.1. Taxonomy (GTDB): domain Bacteria; phylum Bacillota; class Clostridia; order TANB77; family CAG-508; genus CAG-793. The sequence goes on from USTA01000229.1 coordinate 14, forward strand.
AGGTAAACTAATAAAAAACGAAATAAATTTTATATTTGTAGAATTATAATTTAACATAGAAATATTATAGAACATTTATAGTTTAAAGTAAATAAAAATAGTTCGACACTTTTCGACAATTGTGTTATTGAGCCAATTGAGGTAGCAAAAAGGTGAAAAGTTAAAATAAAGCACTTGACATAAATAAAAAACATGTTATAATAAAAACGTAAAAGCAAGTAAGAGAAAAAGTAAGTATGAAGGTTACTTATAAGAGAGAATTGGTCATAGGCTGAAAGCCAATTTAAGAAAACACTACTGAAAAACTAGCTCTTGAAGCTGCTAGTGAATAAGCTAGACGTGTAGGAACGTTATATCCCACTAAATGAAGTAAAAAATCCGGGTGGAACCGTACTATATAGTACCCCAGAGCGTAATTTAATTATGCTTTGGGGCTTTTTTAGTCTCAAGGCAAATAAAAAGGGAGGTAAATTATGATAGAAATTACTTTAAAAGATGGTTCAAAAAAAGAAGTAGAGAAAGGAATTACAATTTTAGAATTAGCTAAAAACATAAGTGAAGGTTTAGCAAGAGTTTCAACTTGTGGTAGAGTTGATGGAGAAATTAAAGATTTAAGATTCAAACTTGAAAAAGATGCACAAGTAGAAATTTTAACTTTTGAAAATGATGAAGATGGAAAAAAAGCTTATTGGCACACAACATCACATATAATGGCTCAAGCAATAAAAAGATTATATAAAGATGTAAAACTTGCAATTGGACCAGCAATAGATGGAGGATTTTATTACGATTTTGATTTAGAACATAGATTTACAGAAGAAGACTATGAAAAAATAGAAGCAGAAATGAAAAAAATAATAAAAGAAGATTTGCCAATAGAAAGATTTACTCTTTCAAGAAATGAAGCTATAAAACTTATGAAGGAGCTTGGTGAGGACTATAAAGTAGAATTAATAGAGGAACTTCCAGATGATGAAGAAATATCTTTCTATAAACAAGGTGAGTTTACAGACCTTTGTGCAGGTCCACATTTAGCAAGCACAGGAAAGGTAAAAGCAGTAAAATTACTTACACATTCAGGTGCATATTGGAGAGGCAACGAAAATAATAAAATGCTTCAAAGAATTTATGCTATTTCATTCCCAAAAGCAAGCGAGCTTGAAGAACATCTTAATATGCTTGAAGAAGCAAAACAAAGAGACCATAGAAAAATAGGGAAAGATTTAGACTTGTTTATGACACATAAATTAGTAGGTTCAGGTTTACCAATGTATTTACCAAATGGTGCAACAATAAGAAGATTGTTAGAAAGATATATTCAAGATAAAGAAATTAAACTAGGATACAAACATGTGTATACACCAAGTTTAGCAAATACAGAACTTTATAAAATAAGTGGACATTGGGATCATTATAAAGATGATATGTTTCCAATAATGAAAATGGATACAGAAGAAATGGTTCTAAGACCTATGAACTGTCCGCATCATATGCTAATATATAAAAATAAGTTACACTCATATAAGGATTTACCAGTAAGAATTGGCGAATTAGCACATGATTTTAGATATGAAGATAGTGGAGCTGTTTGTGGATTAGAAAGAGTTCGTGAAATGTGTCAAAATGATGCACACTTATTTGTAAGACCAGACCAAATAAAAGAAGAAGTTGGAAAAGTTTTAACTTTAATAAAAGAAGTTTACCAAAAAGATTTTGGATTCCCAGAAGAAAATTTCAAATATAGATTATCTTTAAGAGATAAGGAAAATAAGGAAAAATATATAGATAATGATGAAATGTGGGAAACAGCTGAAAGTCAGTTAAGAGAAATTTTAACAGAGCTTGGAATAGAATTCTATGAAGCAAAAGGTGAAGCGGCTTTCTATGGTCCAAAGATAGATATACAAATAAAAACAGCATTAAACCATGATATAACAATTCCAACTTGTCAATTAGATTTTGCACTTCCAGAGAGATTTGAACTTACATATATAGGAGAAGATGGGAAAGAACATAGACCAGTTGTAATTCATAGAGCAATTTTAGGTAGTTCAGACAGATTTATGGCATTTTTAATAGAAGAAACAAAGGGAGCATTTCCAGTATGGCTTTCACCTCTTCAAGTAAAAATTTTACCAATAACAGATAAACATGTAGAATATGCAAAACAAGTAGAAGAAAAGTTATTGCAAGAAGGAATAAGGGTAGAAGTAGACGACAGAAATGAAAAAACTGGATATAAAATACGTGAAGCGCAAATTCAAAAGATACCATATATGCTTATAGTAGGTGACAAAGAAAAAGAGGAAATGACGGTTTCTGTAAGAGAAAGAAAAGAAGGAGACATAGGAAAACTTAAGGTAGATGATTTTGTTAA
>USTA01000230.1 GCA_900557475.1 uncultured Clostridium sp.
TAGGTTTTAATAAAATAGATTTATGTAAATATAGCAAAGAAGCTATGTATTTTAGGCGAATTTAAAATGCATGGCTTTTTTGTGATGGGGAATACAAAATATGTAAAGGATGTACCAAATAAAGAAACTTGGTAATAAAGTAATAAAAAAATAAAAGGAGAAAAGCAATGAAAGGAAAACTAAAGAAAGAAGTAGGAATAACACTAATATCACTAGTAGTTACAATTATTGTACTTTTAATTTTAGCAGGAATAAGCATAAACCTAACGGTAGGAGAACATGGTATTATTACAAATGCTAAAAAAGCAAGAGAAGAAATGATAATATCACAAGGAAAAGAAAAAATAGAGATGGGATTATCAGATATTAGTATAGGAAGAATTGCAAATGGAGAAAGTTGTGATTTAGATTATGTAAGTGAAAATATCGAAGGAGCAATAGAAGGTGTAAAAATAGAAGGTATAAAGGGAAAGCCGGTATTAAAAATTTATTTGTCATATAAAGATTATATGTACAAAATAATGCCAGACTTAACAGTAAAATATATAGGAAATATAAATATAGCAGAAGAGCCAGATATAGAAATAATAAGAGATGTAACTGAAACAGGCGTTGATAAGATAAATTTAACAGTAAAAGCTTCAGTAGAAGAAGGAGAAATTTCAGAAATAGTTAAACCAAATGGTGAAATAGTATATGAAGCAGAAACAACATATGAGATATCATCAAATGGAAGTTATACATTTAAAGCCGTAACAGAAAAAGGAATATTTGAAGAAAAAACAATAGAAATACAATCAATAAAAGATAATGATGCAATAGAAATACAAGCAGGAACTTCAGGCGAAGGAGCAATCCAATGTTCACATGTATATGAAACAAAATATAACGAAACAAGCCATTGGAAACAATGTATATTTTGTAATAATAAGATAAATGTAGTAAATCATAATATGAAAACTACTGGAACTGAAACTTGTAATATTGCAGAACCAGCACAAACAAAATATTGTACTGATGAATGTGGATATAAGGTTACCTTGCCTAAAAAAGCACATTCTAACTTTAGATGGCATTCTGCGTGGGAGAATTATACACATAGATACTTATGCGGAGAATGTGATACTAATACAAAAGAAGAGTGTTGTTATGATTCATCAGGAAAAAAATTAGGATGCAGTACAGGAAATGTAGGAACTTGTGCAGTATGTGGATATAATTATACAAATGCTAATCATTGTACAATTAGATATGGTGAATGTGCAGGTTGCCATAAAAAATTTTATGATGTTAGTTCAAGACACGAAATAATAGATGAAACGACAACTAAATATATTTGGCATATATCAAATATAGAAAGTGGATTGATTCTTAAAGATAGAGAAGGTTTAAATTCTATTATGAGAGTACCAAATATAGGTGGGCTTTCTGTTGTAGATAGTAGTTTTACTAAAAATAATGATGGAAGTATAGATGTAACAAAGACAATAAAAACATCAAAAGATACTACAACAGCTAAGGCTCATATAGGACTATCAATTGATTATGAATATAATGGATATAAATCTTATATAGTGGAATACTGTGACGAACATTACTTAGTAGCAGATAACTATGCACCAAAAGCTAAAAGTATAACAGTAGAAGGAGCAGATTCAACTACAGATTTTTCAAGAAGTGCGACAATAACTGCAAAGTTTGAAGAAACATGGGATAGCATTGTAGAAATGGCTTTATATGATAGTGATGGAAGTGTAATATCTGATTGGAGTATTGCAAGTAAAGATGGAACAATATTTACTAAAACATTCAATGTAGTAGCTGAAACAGTAACATCAAAAGAACTAACAGTGAAAGCAAAAGATAGATGTGGAAACATAGGAGAAGGAAAAGTAACAATAGGAAAAATAGACACAAAAGTTCCAACATTAGTATCAGAAACAGAATATAATAAAGAATGGAAAATATTAAAACCAATAAGAATAGAGGCAACAGATGAAGGTTCAAGAAATGTACAAATAGCTTTAGGAAGTGAAGATGATTATCAATTAGGTAAAATAGATGGTAATAAATATTATAGGGAATATAAGCTAACAGGCGATGTATATGAAGATGTAGTAAGAATAGTATATTTAAGAGATGGAGTAGGAAATGTTGCTACCAAGAGAATAAATATAGGAAAAATAGATAAAACAAGCCCAACAATAACAAATATAACTGCGAAAGAAAAAACAATAACCATAGAAGCAAATGATATGAATATAAAATTAAATAAAGAAGGCTCAGGTATAAAGGGATATGCAATTTCAAAAACGAGGGAAGTACCAGCAGATAATGGATTTCAAACAAGCAATAAATTTACAGTAAAAGAAAGTGGAATATA
>USTA01000231.1 GCA_900557475.1 uncultured Clostridium sp.
TTTTCCTGTTGGAATTATTGCATAATGGTCTGTTATTTTACTATCATTTACATATTTTGTTTTTAGAAGATTGGTACTATAATTTTCATCTTTCATCTGCTTTATATAGCCTTGTATTTCCTCATCTTTGTATCCTACTGCTATTCCATTTAAATTTTTGTTTATTACTTTCGCTACTGCTGAAGATAACACTCTTGCATCCGTTCTTGGATATGTAACTAGTTTTTTTTCATATAAATTTTGTATTATTTCTAAAGTTTCATCTGGTTTTATTTTAAATCTTTTTGTACATTCATTTTGAATTTCTGCTAGATTAAAAAGCATTGGTGCATTTTCTTTTTGTTTGCTCTTCTTAACTTCTTCTACAATTGCTTTTTTCCCCTCAAGTGATTTTATAAATTCTTTTGCATCAATTTCTTTTTTAAATCCTGTCTCATTATATAGTTTCATAGATTGCCATAGTTTTGAGCCTTCTGAAACTTTCCATTCTGCAGAAAGTTTTTCAAAATTACCTACTATTTTATAAAATGGTACTTTTACAAAGTTCCTTATTTCTCTTTCTCTTTCGACAATCATGCCTAATACACAAGTCATTACTCTACCAACTGAAATTGATGCTCTTTCTTCATTTATTTCTTTTGCGAGTCTCCTTCCATATATTATAGATAACATTCTCGAAAAGTTAATTCCTATTAGATAATCTTCTTTTGCTCTTAAATAGGCACTATCTGATAGGCTATCATATTCAGATGAGTCTTTTGCTTCTTCTATTCCTCTTTTTATTTCTTCTTCTGTTTGTGAGTCAATCCACACCCTCTTAATTTCTGCTTTTGGGTTTGGTTTCGCCATCATAAAAACTAATCTTTGTATATATTCTCCTTCCCTTCCGGAGTCACCTGCATTGTATATTTCTTCTACATCTTCTCTTTGAAGTAAACCTTTTACAATATTAAATTGATTTTCAACAGCTGGTATTATTTCATATTTCCACTCTTTTGGAATGAATGGCAATGTGTCTAACCTCCAGAATTTAAGGTTTTCATTGTATTTTTCTGGATAGCTCATTGTTACTAAATGGCCTACGCACCAAGTTATTATCCATTTTTCTGATTCTAGGTAACCATTTTTTCTAGTTGTATTTATTTTTAATGCCTTTGCAAATTCCATTGCTACCGAAGGCTTTTCTGTTATTAATAGTTTCTTTCCCATTTTTGCCTCTAATATCTTTATTCTGTCTTTATATCATATTTTTTTAACTCTTTTTTTACTGATTTAGGTATTTTTCGCTTTTCTCTTGTTGGTACAAAGTTTTGAATAAAATTATTTTTATTTTTTCTTAATGTTATATATCCAAATATAGAAAATACAAATGCTCCAACAAAGTTTACTATTAAATCTTTCATTGAATCTATTATTCCAATATCTAAATATCCCCCATCAACTACTTGAAGTACTTCTCCGTTTTTTCCAAGTATAATTGTTCCTCCTATATTCTCTAGTACAACTGCTTCATTTTTTCCAAGTTCATTTAATTCTACTGATGAAATTGTCTCTATAATTCTATCTTTTTGCATATCTGTTTTGAAGAAGCTGTCCATTCCAAATTCAAAAAATTCCCATATTACTCCAATTGTCATTGAAAAGCAAAATGCCACTATACATAAATATATTGGTGAAAGTTTAAAGCTTTTGCTGTTTTTATTTAATAAATCTACTATTGAGAATCCTACTGCTGCTGCCAAAAATCCATTTATTGTGTGAAGCATTGTATCCCAAAAAGGAATTACTCCATAAAAATTGTGTATTTCTCCTAATATTTCTGCGGAAAATATAAATAAATATATCGCTATCTCTAGCCCATTTGGAAGTGTTATTTTGAATCTATTTTGAACAAATAAAGGAACCAATAGTAATATTAAAGATAACATGCAAAGCATGGCATTTCCAAAGTTTCCATGTAAAATTTGCAAAATCATACAAACGATAACTAATGCTCTTAAAATCATGTATAAAAGTAATGAACTTCGTTTATTTTCTTTATATGCAAGTTTTATAATTCTTTGTAGTTTCATTTTCTTTTTCTTCTTATCTTTCTTATCCTTCATAATATTTTTCTCCTCGTATTTTAATCTTTCGCTTATAATATCATATCTATACTTCTTTTACAACTAGTAAATTTATTAAATGCGTAGCAAAATATTTTTGTAATATTTTTTGTTAATTATCATATAATATAGTAATATCTACTTTTTATCATACATTTTTTGTTAATTTTCGAAAAACTATTGACAAGTTTGGCTTCTAAGATGTATAATATAAAAGTCAACACATCGCGGGGTGGAGCAGTTGGCAGCTCGTTGGGCTCATAACCCAAAGGTCGGA
>USTA01000232.1 GCA_900557475.1 uncultured Clostridium sp.
CACATATTACTATCCCCAAGAAAAAAGAGAATACTACTTCATATAATGGAAGGGACTATGAAAATGGCTCACTTGATTTTCTATATGCTAACTTTGCTTATGATAACGAAGCAGTAACTTCGTAGGCATAGCTTTGATATGAAATTGCCAGCCATACTTATATGGGCAATTTCACTATAAATTATAATGACAAGTTCATTATAATTTATAGCCTAAAAATGTTAAGGCATTTTTAGGAAAGCCTCGCAGAGCACACAGATAAGTTTGAAAAACTTGTCTAGTGTGTTAGACAAATAAATTTGTTTCGAGCAAGAAAGGACTTCGGAGCAATGAGTTATGCAATAGTAAGAAATGAAAAATTAACAAGGAGCCAAGCTAATGGAATATGTGTTCATAATGATAGAAAAGCAAAAAATCATTCAAATAAGGAAATAGATATTAGCAAATCAAACTTAAATTATTACTTCAAGCAAAATGAATTAAGTTACACAAAAGAATTTGACAAACTAAAGAAGAAATACAATTTACAAGGACAAATAAGAAGCAACAGCATAATAATGTGCGAAATGATATTTACATCAGATAAAGAATTCTTTGATACAATTGGAATGGAAGAAACTAAAAGATATTTTGAAGAAAGTTACAAGTTTATTTGTAATTATAAAAATCTCGGAGAGAAAAATATAATATCAGCTGTAGTTCATTTTGATGAAACAACTCCACATATGCATTTGATTTATATTCCAGTAATCCAAACAAAAGATAAAGATGGACATGAAATTGATAAAGTATGTTGTAGGGATTTTTGGAAAGGTAGAGATAGTTATAGAAATTTGCAAAATGCTTTTCACGAATATATAACTGGCAAAGGATTTGACTTGCAAAGAGGATTACCTGCAGAAGAAACTAAAAGAAAAAATGAAACAATTCAAAATTATAAACAAATAACTAATTTTGAAAATACAAAAAGGGTTTTAGAAAATATAACATTAGAATTACCTAAAACGCCTAATATTAAAGAGTTTAAAAGAGCTATATTTAATCGTGATGAAAAAATAGAAAATGCAATAATAAAACCTAGAGATGAACTAATCCAAAAGCTTTATCAAGAAAACAAGACATTGCATAAAGAATTATCAAGACAAGTAAATACAGTAGATTTTGCAGAAAATTTCAAGGAAGATTATATAAAAATGACAGAAAAGAACATAAATTTAAGGCTCTCAAATAGTTTGCTTAAAGAAGAATTGGAAAATAAAGAAAAAGAACTGGAATTAAAGTATGAAAGTAAAGCCTATAATATGGAACATGAATATAAAAAAGAAATCCATAAATTAAAGCAGAAAAATAAGAACTTAAATAAAATGATTGATAAATTTAAAGTGACTTTAAAAAGATTTATTAAATGGCTTTGCCATAAGTTTTCATATCCGTCTGAGGATGAACTTGTACGAGATTTTGAGAAAGAAACATATAATAACTTTAATTTTGAAAAACAACTCGATATAAATGAATTTAAGGAGAAAGAAAACGATTTTGATAGAGAATATTGAAGAGAGCAAATTTATGAACTGCTCTCTTTAATGCACTTTGCAATTTATGAACAATTATATACTTATTGAAAATTCTTCATTTTCATATAACATTTTGTATTCACAACTTGTACTAATTAATTCTTTATGAGTACCATTAGCAATGATTTTATGATTATGTAATAAATATATATTATCTGAATCAACAATTGTACTTAATCTATGAGCTACTATAACAACAGTATGATCTTTAGATAATTCCTTTATAACATTTTTAATTCTTTCTTGGTTGTTGTTATCTAAGCTACTCGTAGCTTCATCTAATAATATAATTTTTGATTTTCTAATCAAAGCTCTAGCAATAGCTATTCTTTGTTTTTGACCACCACTTAATATAACACCATTTTCTCCAACTAAAGTATTATACGCATCTTTCATTGCCATTATATCATCATGTATTTGAGATTTTTTACATACTTCAATTATTTCTTCATCAGTTGCTTCTGGTTTTGCTAGTTTAATATTTTCTTTAATTGACAAATTAAAGATATATGGAGATTGAGAAACAATAGAAATATTATTTCTAATTGTGTTTTCAGATAATTCATTAATATCAGTATCATCTATTAAAATTTTACCACTATTTAATTTATAATTTTTTCCTATTAGTTTTAATATTGTTGATTTACCTTCTCCACTTTTTCCAACAAATGCTACCATAGTATTAGGTTTTATTTCAAAACTTAAATCTTTAAATAATTCTTTATTATTATATTGAAAATTTACATCTTGAAATTTTATTTTACCTATTATATCTGTT
>USTA01000233.1 GCA_900557475.1 uncultured Clostridium sp.
GCTTATCAAAGCATTTATTCAACCTGAAATCTGGCACAACATAACTAAAATCATCTCTGTTTACCTCGTTCAGCAAATCATTATAATCTGTTAGTACCTTGGTTGTAGATGAAACGAAACAAAACTCTGGATATTTATTTTTTATTTTATTATAAAAAAGTCAAAGCTAGAATTTTTATTAGTAATAAAATTCCGAACTTTGACTTCGTTATTTTTCTATTTATTATTTGTTTTTTCAATTACAACTTTTCTTCTTGGTTCTTCACCTATACTATAAGTATTTACAAATTCACTGTCTTGCAATGCCGAATGTATTATTTTTCTCTCATATGCTGACATCGGTTCAAGAATAACCTTTTTCCCTGTTCTTTTTACTGTTTTTTCAAGTTTTTTTGCAAGTTCTTTCAATGTTTCTTCTCTTTTTTCATTATAATTTTCTGCATCAACTGTAACTCTAACTCTATTTTCTGTGTTTTTATTTCCTACTAGGGAAAATATTGTTTGAAGAGATTTTATTGTCTCACCTCTATATCCTATAAAGTATTTTGCACCCTCTCCTAAAATATTTACGGTAATTTCATCCTCATTTTGATTAATATTATATGTTGTATCTTCTATATTTTCAAAAAATTTTTCTAAATACTCATTTAATTCTTTATTACAGATTTTTATATCATCCTCTGTTACTTTTTGCTTACTTACTTCTTTATTATTTAAGCTCTTTTCCTTCAATTTTAATTCTATTTTTACAACTCTTGGCTCTAAAATACTATAAAAACTTCTTTTTTCTTCATTTTCTATTATTTTTATTTCTACATCTTCTTTTTTACAATTTAATATTTTTAATCCTTTTTCTAATGCTTCTGTTGATGTTTTTCCTTCTACTACTATTGACTTTTCCATTATATTTAAGCCTCCTCTTTTTTCATCAATTTATCAATTATAAATCTTTCTATTAATTGTAAAATATTTTTTACTAACCAATATAATGATAATCCTAAAGGAGCAATTACTGCGATACATATAGAAAAAATTGGCATCATATAATTCATGCTATTTGTCATTTGCTGCATACTCTCAAGTTGCTCTTCCATAGAATTTTCTTCTCCGTTTTCTTCCTTTTTCTTTTCCTTTTTGTCACTTTTCTTCTTTGTCATATTCATTGAAATTTTGATATTTATAAATGTCGTTATTACATATAATAATGGTATTATTAACACCTTTATATCTTTATAATTTTTCATTGGAATACCACTTAAATTTAAACCAAGAAAATCCATATTGATATATACATCTGGATCATTTGCAGCTTTATCTTCTATAATTTTAATTTCTGGATATGAAACTGCTTCTCCACTTTCTTTTATTTCCTGCGTATATGCCTCTAATTTTTTCGCACCTTCTTCAGTACTTCCTACTTTTTTCATATGTGTCAATGGGCTACTTATTAAATAAAATACTGATAAAAATAATATAATTTGTATAATAGAACTTAAACATCCTGAAAAAGGACTTATTTTTTCTTTTTTATATAATCCCATTACCTCTTGATTTAAAAGTTCTGGATTATTTCTATATTTAACTTGAAGTTTTTGAACTTCACCTTGTATCTTTGCTGATTTTCTCATAGATTTTTGTTGCTTTATAGAAAAAGGTAACAAAATTATTTGTAATATAACTGAGAAAAGTATTATTGCTAAACCATAATTTTCAACCCAATTATAGATAAAATTTAGGACATAACCTAAAAGATCTGATATAAACCCCATATTTCTTCTCCCTTCAATTTAATGGATCATATCCCCCTTTTGAAAAAGGATTACATTTTAATATTCTTTTTATTCCTAAGAATATACCTTTAAAAGCTCCATATTTTTCAATTGCTTGCTTCGTATATTCCGAACAAGTCGGATAATACTTACACTGTACTCCCATTGCATGAAAAATTGGAGAAATTACTTTTTGATAAAGTTTGATTAAACTAATCAATATTTTCTTCATTTTTAATTCCACTCTTAAGAAAAATATTATTCATATCATTAAATATAACTTTATATGATAAATCTGCTATATTAGCTTTCTTATTCCATGTAATTACTATATCATTTCCACATTTTAAATGCTTAATATTTTGTTGGTATACTGCTCTTATAACTCTCTTGATTCTATTTCTTTTTACAGCATTACATAATTTTGAACTAAGAGCTATTCCTAGCCTATTTTCATTTTTTTTATTTTTTAAAATATAAATAATTACTTGATTTCCAATATAATATTTTCCTCTATTAAAAACATTTTTAAATTCATAATTTAATTTTAATGTGTTAATTCTTTTCATAATATCC
>USTA01000234.1 GCA_900557475.1 uncultured Clostridium sp.
CTCACGGTCTGGGCGATTTTTCTGTCAGGGGAGTTTTTTTACAGCCCCCTTTTGTAAAATTAAAAAGAATAAACTATTAGTATGTAACTATAACTATTTGAATATAAAGTACAAACATATGATATAATACATATAAACTCAGTACCCACTATGAGGCGCTTACTAAACTCAGAGAATAGAGCTTATTCTGGTAAGGCGTGGTCTGATGGAATCTAATACAAATTAGTTGACATACTATTGGCAGTTGTGGCAGAATGTGGCTAACAGGTATTTTGTGATAGTGTTAATTAGATATATGTATTACAAAAGGAGGAGACCGTATGTTGAAAATTGCTATTTGCGACGATGAAAGTACATTTTTGGATAATATAGAAATGTTTGTAAAGAAATATGAGAAAGAGCGGGGAACTCAAATCTTTTTAAAGAAATATTTATCTGGATTAGATTTAGAAGATTCTTTGAATCTAAAGTTTGATATAGTATTTTTAGACATAAATATGCCAGGTATAAATGGCATGGAGTTAGCAAAAGGTATAAGAAAGAAAGATGAGCATACAATTATAATGTTCTTGACATCTTTAAAAGAGTATGTTTTTGAAGGATATCAGGTAGAAGCATCTGGATATCTAACAAAACCAATATCATACAAAAGATTTTCATCAGAATTAGATAGAGTTGCCAAAAAGGTTTTAAGAGATTCGGCGCTATTCATTTCAATAAAAAATAATAATGATTATTTCAATATAAACTGTTGTTCTATTTATTATTTTGATGTTGTTAATCGAATTATAAATATACATACTGCTGATACTACTTATTTATGTAGCAATAAAACATTACAAGATTTTGAAAAAGAATTAGATCCCTATTTATTTTTCAGATGTTATAATAGCGTTATAATTAATTTAATGTATGTAGAAAGTATAAAAGGATATGAAATTTCCTTAATAAATGGAGAAAAAATGCCTTTGAGCAGAAGTAAGAAAAAGGATTTATTAAAAAAAATGTCGTATTACTTAGGAAAATATGAGTTATGATAAGAGAAATTCTGATTTCTATTTGGGCACTGTATAATACATTATTGTTTTTTATTGCATATAAAAAATTTTTGCCAGATAACAAAAAAATCAAATCCATAATAACAACCTGTATTTTTATAGTGTTCCTTCTTTTATCTTTGTTAAATGTGCATATTCTTTATAGGTACTTAATTATAGGAATGTCTATTATAATAATTATGTATTTTAGTACAAGTAAATTCAAGGTATCAATATTATATACACTATTATTTATTCAAATAATTTCAGCTAGTATTTCAATCTCAGTTAGTAATATTGGATTACTGTTTAATGTAAATTTATGGAATATACAGTTGAGGAATGCTATAATTTTATTATTATTTCATTTATTTACTGAGACGATTGGTGTTATCATATTGAAAAAAGCATTTAATAGTCTGAGCTTTGATGTTAACGAGTTGATAAATTGGACAGTATTGTTGCCATATATTGTTACATTAGTGATAGTTGTTTTTTTAGAAGATTCAATAAGCAACAGTGATAATAAATTATTTATTACATCAATTATTTTTTTGATTGGTATATTAATATTGATTAATTCAAATTTTATGTGTTTAGGAATGGTTGAAAAGTATTTATCAAGTAAAAAAATAGAATTAGAAGAAGAAATGAACATTGCACAAATTAAACTTCAGTATGATTACTATAAAAATAGGGAAGAAGATATGATTCATGTCAGACGTATTTATCACGATATGAAAAATCATTTACTAATTTTAAATAGTAGAAGTATAGAAAATTTAGATCTTGTTCAATACGGGGAATCTTTGCTTGACCAAATTAATAAAATTGAAACTTATATAGATACAGGAAACAAATTCTTAGATATTATTCTCAATGACAAATATAAAAAAGCATTAAAATATAATATTTCTATAGATATTGATGCTAATTTGAAACTCGCTAATTGGATAGACGATTTTGACTTGTGTACATTATTTGGAAATCTACTTGATAATGCTATAGAAGCATCAATTAAAGAAGAAGAAAGTAAGAGATATATTAATGTTAGGGCAAAGGTAATAAAGTCTTTTTTAACAATATCCGTAGAAAACAACACTGTAGAAGGAGAAGAGATTGATTTTGTATCACGTAAGGACGATCAAGAAAATCATGGATTTGGGATGAAAAATATCAAAAATGTGATCAATAAGTATGGCGGGGAAATGACATTTGAAACTAATAATTCTTGCATTTCAATTTTTGTAATGTTAAATAAAGTGTAAATTGATTTTTTACCGTATCTACGGTGTGGCAGCGAA
>USTA01000235.1 GCA_900557475.1 uncultured Clostridium sp.
GTCTTTGTTCGCCCGCCAAATTTTATGAAATAAAATTTGTGCACGAATGTTTAGCTAAGCTTTTTATATAATAGAAAAGTTTGGAGAACTTTCCTATTATATAAAATAAAAAATCTCTGCTTTTTTAGCAAAGATTTTTTTATTTTTAAACTAATTTTAATATTACAGTTTCAGCTGCATCTCCTCTACGTTGTCCTAACTTGATTATTTGTGTATAACCACCTACTCTATCTGTATATCTTGGTGCTATTACATTAAATAACTTATTTGTTAGGTCAATTGGAGTTCCTTCTGAATCTTTTACTTTATTAATTTTTGTCATCATTTTTCTTCTAGCATTTAATCTTGATGGCATATCTTTTTGTCTTTTTTCCATCTTTTCTTCTTTTACTACTTTGAAGAACTCTTTTCCGTTTTTGCTCTTAACTAATTCTGTTTCTTTGTTTCCCTTACTGTCTAATTTAGCTTTAACAACTTTTACTTCAACTTCTTCGAAGTTATCTTTTTCTTTAACAGCTAGAGCAATTAAGCTATCTACTATTGCTTTTACTTCTTTTGCTCTTGCTTCTGTTGTTTCTATTTGTTCATGCCAGATTAGGTCAGTTGATAAGTTTTTAAGCATAGCCATTCTTATATCAGTTGTTCTTCCTAATTTTCTATTTGCCATGTTTTTTCACCTTCCTTTTTTTATGAATTACTCTTCTTCCTTAGCCAAATCTAGGCCTAATTCACGTAATTTTGCGATTACTTCATCTAATGATTTCTTACCCAAATTCTTAACCTTCATCATATCTGTTTCTGTTTTATTTGCTAAATCTTCAACAGTTGAAATTCCTGATCTCTTTAAGCAGTTGAAAGATCTTACAGATAAATCAAGTTCCTCTATTGGCATCTCAAGAATTTTTTCTTTTTTGTTTTCTTCCTTTTCTACCATTACTTGCGTATTTTTGGCAGCTTCAGATAAGTCAACAAATAATTTTAAATGCTCAGTTAATACTTTTGCTGCTAAGCTTAATGCTTCATATGGTTCTATGCTTCCATCTGTCCATAATTCTATTGTTAATTTATCATAATCAACCATTTGTCCAACTCTAGTATTTTCTACTGAATAATTTACCTTTTTTACTGGAGAATAAATTGAATCTATTGCAATTACTCCTATTGGTTGGTTAGGTGTCTTATTTTTGTCTGCTGTGTTATATCCTCTACCCATATCTGCTGTCATTTCCATCTGCAATCTTCCACCTGCTGAAACAGTTGCAATATGTAAATCTGGATTTAGTACTTCTACAGTTCCGTCTGTTATGATATCACCAGCTTTTACTTCCCCTTCACCATTAAAGTCTATTCTTAGAGTTTTTTCTTCATTTTGATCCATCTTAATTCTAACCATTTTTAAGTTTAAAATTATTTCTGGAACATCTTCAACTATATTTGGTATAGTTGTAAATTCATGTTGTGCTCCTTCAATTTTTACATTTTTAATTGCACAACCTGGTAATGAAGAAAGTAAAATTCTTCTTAATGAATTTCCTATTGTAATACCATATCCACGTTCAAGTGGTTCACAAACGAATTTTCCATATTTTTTTCCTTCGTCCATTTCCAAGCATTTAATATTTGGCTTTTCGAATTCTATCATTTTTCCCTCCTAATAATTATGAGACGTATTCTCATTAAATAAATATTACAATCATTATTTAGAGTAAAGCTCTACTATTAAATGTTCTTCTACTGGTAGGTCAATATCTTCTCTACCTGCAAGTCTAACTACTTTACCACTTAATTTTTCAGTGTCCTTTTCAAGCCATGTTGGAACTGGTCTTGCTGAACATGCTTCTAAAGCTTGTTTTATTGTTCCATTATCTTTCTTAATTTCTCTTACAGTTATTACATCTCCTGCTTTAATTATGTATGATGGAATATTTACTTTTCTTCCATTCACATCAAAAGCCCCATGTGTTACAAGCATTCTAGCTTGTGTTCTTGAACTAGCAAATCCTAGTCTGTAAACAACATTATCTAATCTACTTTCTAGTAATTGTAATAAAACTTCACCTGTTTTTCCTTTTGTATTAGAAGCCATTTCAAAGTATTTTCTAAATTGTTTTTCTCCAACACCATAGAATGACTTTGTTTTTTGTTTTTCTCTTAATTGAGTACCATATTCAGAAAGTTTTGATTTCTTTTGTCCATTTTGTCCTGGAGCATAATTTCTTCTTGAAATGGCACATTTATCTGAATAGCATCTTTCGCCTTTTAAGAATAACTTTTGTCCTTCTCTACGGCAGATACGACACTGTTCGTCTTTATATCTTGACATTTTATTTCCTCCTTCT
>USTA01000236.1 GCA_900557475.1 uncultured Clostridium sp.
TGTTGATGATAACCTGCTCACGGCTTGTAATATTGAATGCAACTGCTGTTTCTGAATTTAATCCAAGTTCTTTATAGTTTTCAACTTTTGCCTTTGAAGCGTTGTATACGATAAAGTCAGGTTCGAAGTTTGCAAGTTCTTCAGCTGTTGGCTTAATGAACATGTTTGTTACGAAATGTGCCTGCCAAGCTACTTCTACGATAAAACGAATAGCCATACGTGTGTCAGCATTTGCTCCACAGAAAGCATCTACTACATAAAGCTTCTTGTTTGAAAGTTCTTTTTTAGCGATGTCTTTTAATGTAGCCCAAACATCTTCTGATAATGGATGGTTGTCGTTTGCGTATTCGTCAGATGTCCACCAAACTGTGTCTTTTGAATTTTCATCCATAACGATGTACTTATCTTTAGGTGAACGTCCTGTGTAAACACCAGTCATAACGTTAACTGCACCTAATTCACTTTCCTGACCTTTGTCAAAACCTTCAAGCCCTGGCTTTGTTTCTTCTGTAAATAATTCTTCATATGAAGGATTGTAAACAACTTCTGTTGTTCCTGTAATGCCATACTTTGTTAAATCAATTGTTGCCATTTTAATTCTCCTTTTCTTTTCTGATTTTTAAAAAGTCACCTAGCAAATCTTCGGTGCTTTTCTCGGAAGCGAAAAAACCAACGCTCCACGCATATATTATACATTATTAATTGACAAATTCAATAATAAATCTACAAATTTGTCGCAAATTAGGACATTTCGTTAAAAAATTAACCAGAAAGTATTTTTTATCTTTTCCATACCTGTAATCCACTGAATTGGTAATATCTTTTTGTTTATATTTATTTTCTTACACTGTATAGGTAAAGGTCGAAATGTTAAGCAAAAAGCAAACGTATTTTTTTACGTTTGCTTTTCGTTTGATTTTTAAACATATTTTTTAGTTTTCGTTTGGCTTTACATTTGATTTTCAGACGCATTTTTAAGTTTTCGTTTGATTTTGCATTTATTTTTCAAACGAATTCTTTAGTTTTGTTTAATTTACGTCTAATTTCCAAACATATTTGCTATTTTTTAACATTATTTCAAAATCACAATCTGCCCTACTGCTTTCTTATATTTATCTTCTACAATCTTAAGCCTTCCACTTTCAATTAAATACTCCATTGAAAATACACACAAAAAAGTATCTGATGAAAACAAATGTTGATTTATGTATTCTCTTTGAAGCTTTACATTCTTTGGCATGTTATCTGGTTCTAATAAAGCCTGATACTCTCTAATCAGATCAAGATTTTCTTCAATCACTTCATTTTTTATATTGTAAGCCATTTTCTCAAGCTTTTCTCTTATTTCTCCTTGTTTTATTGCTACAACACCTAATTCATACCCTCCATCTTTCTTTGTAATATAGCCTTTTTCCAAAAGAAATGTATATTCATCGACGCTCAGAATATCTCCATTAATAAATCTACCAATCAACTTAAGATCCCTTTGTATATTAGGGCCACCATAGTATTCTGTCACTCGTTTATCCGACCATTTGCTATCCACCAGCCACAACTTTAACAGTTCGTCTTCATTCCAACATGGTCCACAAAATTTCTCCGTGATATTTAATATTTCTTTTTCACTCTCTGAATCAACACTGGCAATAATAATATTGCAACCGCCGTCCGGTCTAATGGTTGCTGCCTGCTCAAATGTAATTATTTTTTTAATACTATCTGCATTAGTTGCTGCAATCAGATATATTAATAATCCCCACTTTCTAAAGTTATCATCCTTAGGGCCTAAAATATCCGGGCTATTTAAGTAGTTGTTATTTACGATTTCATCAAATAATTTTGCAGAAAGCTCTTCTGCTATTTTTCTATAGCATTTCTTAATAATTTTGACTTCATTTTCCCCATTTGTTTCTTCTATAATTATATTGCAAATGTATTTATTTTTGTTCCTTATAACAAGTTGATGTTCCTCAAGAAATTCGATTTCACTTTCTACATAAATCGGAGAAACATTCATAATATCAGCAATTTCTTCAATTGTTCTTGCAGAATCTTTTATTATGTACAGAATATTTTGAGACAATGCACTTCTTACATACTTTATTGGATTTCCCATTGTTCCCGTATACCCATCATATCTAACCTTTGCAAACTTTATTGGATTAAATTTTAAATCATTTATATTTCTCATCTTTGCCATACCTCGTTTCAATTCGTCCTTTGCCACGCTTAGGTGCCACTTTACTGTTCCCACTGGAAGATTCAAAATAGATGCTATTTCTTTTTGCTTTTTTTCTTCGTAATAATACATAATGAGAATTTGTCGCTGAATCTTA
>USTA01000237.1 GCA_900557475.1 uncultured Clostridium sp.
CCTCATAAGATTGTGCAGCACTGTTTCTGCGTTGTCGTTTTCATGATGAGCCAAAGCAATCCTTTTTCTTCCCGATACCTTGATGTTCCTCATTGCTTTTTCAAAAGCTTCCCTTCGGACATTTCTCCCCGCTTCTTCCAATGAAAACTTTTCTTCTTTTGCAATCTGCGGTACATCATAATGAAAAACCGTAAACGGAACTTCCAGCTTTTTGCACACTGCTTTTGAAAACTCCTCATCACGCACTGCCTCTTCCCCTCTGATGTGATGATTTACATGGACTGCATAGAGCTGAAATTCCTGCTGCTTTTTATATTCCTTCAAAAGCTTCATTGTGAGCATCTCCATGCAAATGAGCATATAAGCATTTTTTTACATTATGTTCTTTCATTAAATCAATGTAATTACTGTTTATCTCTAAATTATTATCTCTTCCTCTTATTATTGGTGGATAATGCATTATACAAATAAATTCTTTTTCAACATTTTTTTCTGCTAAATTATTTAATGAAAGCTTAAGTCTTTCTAATTCTCTATTATTCATCTTTTTAGCATTTTCTGTTTCGCCTATTGCCCAACCTCTAGTTCCTACTATAATCTTATTTTCTATATCATAACTATTATTATATAAAAAATCTATACTCACAAAATTATTTACTTCTAGAAACTTTCTCATCTTTCCTAAAGTTTCCCACCAGTAATCATGATTTCCTTTTATTATAATCTTTTTTCCTGGTAAATCTTCTAGGTATTTAAAATCTTCATACATATCTTTTAAATGCATTTTCCAAGAAAGGTCGCCTAAAAGTAATATTGTATCCGTAGGTTTTACAACTTTTAGCCAACTTTCTTTTATTCTTTCTTCGTGATTTTTCCACTTAGCACCAAATACGTCCATTGGTTTTTCGTTATTTAGTGAAAGATGTAAATCTCCAATTGCATATATAGCCATAGTACCTCCTTTATTTTTAGTCTAGTTTTAAATTAGGTACCGCATTTAATCTTAAATCACTAATTTTTCCTGCCATATAATTATAATATCCTGCGGATGCAATCATTGCGGCATTATCAGTGCAAAGTTTTAAGTCTGGCATATATACTTCTATATTCTTTTCTTTTAGTTTTTCAAATTCACTTCTTATATATGTATTTGCTGATACACCACCTGCTAAAACAATTTTATTACATTTGCTTATTTTTAATGCCATTTTTACTTTTTCCATAAGCATATCAGTTATAGCTTTTTCAAAACTTTTGCACAAATTGGCTTTATCTATATCTGGTTCTTTATGATGCAAATTTATTACAGCTGTCTTTATTCCACTAAAGCTAAAGTCCATTCCTTCCATATGTGTTTTTGGAAGTTCTATTACTGCCTGTCCTTCTTCTGCTAGCTTATCTATTTTTGGTCCTCCAGGGTATCCTAATCCTACAACTCTTGCCACTTTATCAAAAGCTTCTCCTATTGCATCATCTCTA
This sequence comes from uncultured Clostridium sp., assembly GCA_900557475.1. GTDB lineage: Bacteria > Bacillota > Clostridia > TANB77 > CAG-508 > CAG-793. The sequence goes on from USTA01000237.1 coordinate 1,480, forward strand.
GTTCTTCCAAGCACTTCAAATTCTGTATAACTCTTTACATTTACTATTTGTGTATTTCCACCAGACATCATTATGCACAAAAAAGGAGGTTCTAATTTATAATGTGTAATATAGTTTGCTGCAATATGTCCTTCTATATGATTTACCCCCACTAGTGGCTTTTTTAAAGCATAGCTTAATGCTTTTCCATATGAAAGTCCTACAAGTAATGCTCCTACTAGCCCTGGTCCATATGTACAACCAATGGCAGTAATGTCAGATAGACTTATTCTAGCATCGCTTATAGCTTTTTCCATTACTAAAGATATATTATCAATATGATTTCTTGATGCAATTTCTGGCACAACACCTCCATATAAAGTATGAATTGGTATTTGTGAATTTACTACATTTGATAAAATTTGTCTTCCGTTTTTTACAACCGAAATTGCTGTTTCATCACAGCTTGATTCTATTCCTAAAATATACACATCATTCACTTTAGTTCACCCCTTTCTTTATTAAACCTTTTTCCAAAGTATTTTAATTTTATATTGAATTTTTGTTAAATTTGTGTTTTTATATTTTATGTTATTAAATTAACAACTAAGTAAATTAAGTTTACTAAACCTGTATTAATTAAATTAATAACTGGTCTTATTAACATTGTTGCAATTGGTGTTATCCATATAATTACAAAGATTATATATAATAATTGTTCATGATTTTCCATCCAATTTCTTGCATTTGTAGGAAGGATTGCTGTTAATATCTTTGAACCATCAAGTGGTGGTAATGGTATTAAGTTAAATACTCCTAGACCAACATTCATTGATATTATTGATAAAATAATACTAGATACAATTCC
>USTA01000238.1 GCA_900557475.1 uncultured Clostridium sp.
TGCTTGCTTGTGCAATTGGAAGTATGGCTGCTGCAATTGTTACAGGATATATAACTGCAAATATATCTTCTAACTTTTCAAAGAATTTAAGGTCAAAGCTATTTAGAAAAATAGAAGGACTATCAATGAGTGAAATAAAGCAGTTTTCGACAAGTAGTTTGATAACAAGGACTACAAATGATATTACACAAGTAGAACTTGTTATTGCAATGGGGCTACAGCTTATATTAAAAGCTCCTATTACAGCAGTTTGGGCAGTTACAAAAATATTAAACAAGAGTTGGGAGTGGAGTGCTATTACAGGTGTTGCTGTAATAATTTTATTAGGAGTTATAGCAATCTTAACAGCAATTGTTGTACCTAGATTTAAGCTTGTCCAAAAACTAATAGATAGATTAAACAGTGTAACTAGAGAAAATTTAACAGGAATTAGAGTTGTAAGAGCATTTAATGCAGAAGATTATCAAGAAGAAAAATTTGAGGAAGTAAATAGTAAGCTTACTAAGCAACAAACATTTAACCAAAAAACTTTCTCAATTATGCAACCTGTAATGTATTTAATTATGTATGGCGTAACACTTGCAATTTATTTTGTAGGAGCACAACTAATAAGGGATGCAGGAATATCGGATAAACTTGTTTTATTTGGAAATATGGTTGTATTTAGTTCATATGCAATGCAAGTTATAATGTCATTTTTAATGCTAGCAATGATATACATGATGGCCCCAAGAGCAACGGTTTCAGCAAATCGTATAAATGAAGTTTTAGAAACAGAAAGTTCTATAGAAGAAGGAAAAATGACTAAAGATGAGTCCAAAGAAATAGGTACAGTAGAGTTTAAAGATGTATCTTTTAAATATCCAGATGCAGAAGAATATTTGCTTAAAAATATTTCATTTAAGGCAAATAAAGGAGATACAGTAGCTTTTATTGGTTCAACTGGAAGTGGAAAATCTACGTTAATAAACTTAGTACCGAGATTTTATGATGCAACCGAGGGCGAAGTTTTAGTTGATGGAATAAATGTAAAAGAATATTCAGAAGAGATTTTAAACAATAAATTAGGTTATGTGCCTCAAAAAGCAGTAATGTTCAATGGAACAGTAAGTTCTAATGTTGCATATGGATCAAATGGAAAAGGAGTAAAGTCAGAAAATCAGGTAAAAGAAGCTGTAAGAGTGGCACAAGCAAGCGAATTCGTTGAAAAAATGGATGGAACATATGATGCATTTATTGCAAGTGGTGGAACTAACGTATCAGGTGGACAGAAGCAAAGATTGTCAATTGCAAGAGCAATAGCAAGAGATCCTGAAATATATATTTTTGACGATAGCTTTTCAGCGCTGGACTACAAAACCGATAGTGTACTTAGAAAAGAACTTAAAAAGTATACTAAGGATGCCACTACATTAATTGTTGCACAAAGAATAGGAACTATTATGAATGCAGACAAGATTATAGTTTTAGACAATGGAGAAATCGCAGGAGAAGGGACGCATAAAGAATTACTTAAAAATTGTGATGTATATAAACAAATAGCACTTTCACAATTGTCAAAGGAGGAATTGGATAATGCATAATAATAGTAATAGAATGAATAGAGTTCCTAGAATGATGGGTGGAATGCGAGGAACAGGAGAAAGCGCAAAGGATTTTAGGGGGGCAATTAAAAGACTTTTTAGCGAACTAAAAAGATTTAAAGTATTAATGGCAATAGGATTAACATTAGCAATACTAAGTTCTATATTGTCTATATTTGCACCCAACAAATTATCAGAATTAACAGACGAAATCTCAGCAGGCTTAGTAATCAATAAAGAAAATTTACAAGAAGTTGTAGAAAAAGTAGAAAAAAACTTTAAAGAAAAAGTATATCAAGAAATAGAAATTGATGGGAATAAAATTTCAGTAGAAGACCAATCTGAATTTATAAATATATTATCTACTTTAGAAGAAGAAACAGATTATAGCAAGCTTTATTCTAAATTAGATGAAATGCCAGAGAGTATAAAAAATGTTGTGGAACCTAAAATGAATATGAAAGGGATAACCCACATTGCAATACTTTTAGTAGTAATATATTTATTAAGTAGTGTGTTTTCTTTTGTAGAATCAATTTGCTTAACTGATGTAGCAAATAAATTTGCAAACAATTTAAGAAGAAGAATCTCGGAAAAAATAAACAAATTGCCATTAAAATATTTTGATAGACATCAAACAGGAGATACATTATCAAGAGTAACAAATGACGTTGATATGGTAGCACAAACAATGAATCATTCATTAGGAGGATTAGTAGGTGCTATAGCTCTTCTTATTG
>USTA01000239.1 GCA_900557475.1 uncultured Clostridium sp.
TTGATATGTGATATTTTCTACATGTATACTCTATATCTCCATTATTCATATATGTCTTTACTGCTTTTTCTTTAGTTTTTAAATCATGTGGCAAATATCTCTTTTTATTTTCTGTTTTTTGTGATATACTATTATCCATAAGTGATTCAAGTCCTTTCGTATAATTTGTTTTTGCACAATTCAATTATACTACTTGAATCACTTTTTTTCTATTCTATTTTTGTTTCACATCAATTGTAACACTACATAATTTTATGCTCTACTTTATCTTAATCTTTAATTTTTATTTAATTTGTTCCAGCTTTACTAATTCATTTCCTTGAAAAGTCATCTTTAATAAGCTTGGTGAATTTATATTTAGTTCTTTTTCTTGAAATTCAAGGTTTAGATTTTCATTTACTTTACAGTATGTTAGCAAATAAAATTTAATTGCTCCTCCATGACTTACTATTACTATTTTCTTTCCTTTATATTCTTCAAGTTTTTCATATATAAATTCATTCATTCTTTTATTAGTATCATTCGCACTTTCTCCATCACGGGTTTTAAATTCTGGAAAAGCTAATTGTTCACGAGATGGATCTCTAGTTTTTTTATCTTTCATAAATTTTGATAAGTCTTCTATATTTCCCAGTCTTCTCTCACATAATCTTTTATCTAAATTATATTGCAATTTATTTTTATCAGCAATATATTTGGCAGTGGCTTTCGCTCTAGGATAACTACTTGACCAAATAGCATCTATATTTTTTAGTTCAATATTTTCACTTAGTTTTTTAGCTTCTTCTTCTCCTTGTATGGATAATATCTCATTTTCATTAATATTTTGAAAATCCTCATTTGTATTTCTTATTCCACTTTCATCAAAGGTTTCAGCGTGTCTAACTAAATAAATCGTAGTTATTTCCATATAAAAATTCCTCCATTTCTTTACTTTAATGTCATACACTTTTTTATTTGCTATATTATATCAATTAAAAGTAATTGCTTACAAGTATTCCTCCATAAAAAAAACAGCTTATTGCATTTTGCACAATAAACTGTTTTCTATTCCCCATAAATACTTTATCTAAGTATTCATTTAAAATATTATTTACCTAGGTTTTTACTCTTTTTCAAAAATGGTGGTATGTCTAAATAATCTGTTCCTACATCTGAATTTGGTACTGGTGTAGATGATTTTGTTGGCCATGCTGTTTTTCCTATTGTTGTTTCTTTTGCACCTGGTTCTTTGTCAAAACCTGTTGCAATTACTGTTATACATATATCTTCGTCTAAACTCTTATCTATAACTGCACCAAAGATTATATTTGCTTCTGGATCAACACTTCTTTGTACTAACTCTGCTGCTGTATTTACTTCATGTAATCCTAAGTTTTCTCCTCCAGTTACATTTATTATAACTCCTCTTGCTCCTTCTATTGTTGTTTCTAGAAGTGGACTTTGAATAGCTTGTTTTGCTGCATCTTCTGCTCTATTTTCACCAGATGCTCTACCAATTCCCATATGTGCCATTCCTGTATTAAGCATAATTGTTTTAACATCTGCAAAGTCTAAGTTTACTAGTCCTGGTACTTTTATTAAATCTGATATACCTTGAACACCTTGTCTTAATACATCATCTGCCATTTTGAAAGCTTCTACTATTGATGTTTTTCTGTCTATTATTTGAAGTAATTTATCATTTGGTATTACTACTAATGTATCAACTTTTCCTTTTAAACTTTCTATTCCTCTTTCTGCTTGTGTTAAACGTTTTTTTCCTTCAAAAGTAAATGGTTTTGTAACAACTGCTATTGTTAAAATTCCCATTTCTTTTGCTATACTTGCAACTATTGGAGCTGCACCTGTTCCGGTTCCGCCTCCCATACCTGCTGTAACAAATACCATATCTGCACCTTTTATTGCTTCAGATATTTCAGACTTACTTTCCTCTGCTGCTTGTGCTCCAATATCTGGGTTTGCACCTGCGCCAAGTCCTCTTGTTATTTTTTCTCCTATTTGGATTTTTGTTCCTGCTTTTGAAAGTAATAATGCTTGTCTATCTGTGTTTACAGTTACAAATTCAACTCCTTCTATTCCTGAGTCTACCATTCTGTTTACTGCATTATTTCCAGCACCACCTACACCTATTACTTTTATTGTAGCTGTATCATCTGTTCCGTAATTATCATCATAGTTATTGTTATCCATCAACATAAAGCTTTCCTCCTATATATTCCTTTCATTTATTTATGAATAAAAAAATTCCTTTACCTTTTCTAAAATGTTTTTAAAGAATCCTTCATCTGAATTTATATCTAAACTGCTAGATACATTC
>USTA01000240.1 GCA_900557475.1 uncultured Clostridium sp.
ATATACATTGGAAAGTTTGATTCTAAAGCAGACCTTATAAAATACTTAAATGATGAAGTTGGAATCAAATGCAACCAATATACAAGTTGGATTAAATCATGGAACGGCAGTTGTAAGCACTGGGTTATCCAAGGTGGTATGGGGCATAACAATCAGATTTACATATGTAACAATGCAAACGTTACAACCACTGCTTCATCAGCCAGCAGATTATCTCATAAGATTTCAATAAAATAATAAGCATTTTGATTAATGCAATTCAAAAAACACCATTTGTATAATTATTATGTTATAATTATATGAGTGGTGTTTTTTACGTATAAGAAAAAAAGGAGAGAATTATATGAAAGATATTAGAAAAGATTTCGAACAATTAAAAATTAATTATGGATTGATACAAAAAAACTATTTACATCGAAGTGAAACAAAAGATTTTGATTCTCATTTTTATTATAATACCAATACTATTTACTATCCTAACCAATGCTATCTGTTAAATTAATTTACATTTATTACAGCATATTCAGATTTGCATCCAGTTTTAAATTTGAATGCCCAATCTGAAATTCCTGAGGTAACAATAAAGTTTGTGTTGCCTCTTTTTTCGTATCCATAACACTTTGCATGAGGCAATCATATCATCCTTTGTGGTGTCATCATCTACAAAATCCCCTACTATTAACACTACATCCGGATCTTCCTTATTCATTCTGTCTATGTACTGCTTCCACTGGTGTCCGTTAAATAATGGCAACTGTCCCTAGCAGCAAAAACTATAGCTATCGCTGCCATAATTATGTAATAGACTATTGGGACCAATATTATATAAACGAATCATATTTTGTGATTGACGTTAATATGCATTTAAGTTATATTTATTAAGGAAGGAGAATGAAAAATTGTATAATATTAGTTTCTATAAAGATAAAAAAGGAAACGAACCTGTCAAACAATATATTGTTTCTTTAAAAAAAAAAATACTAAAGACAGTCTTATAAAATTAAATAAAATCCATGATTATTTAAATATCCTAAAACAAAATGGTACAAGAGCAGGGATGCCTTTTGTTCGTCACATAAAGAATGACCTATGGGAATTAAGACCACTAAAAGACAGATTTTTCTTTTTTACATATGATGGTAATGATATTATTTTATTATCTTATTTTAGAAAGATGACCCAAAAGACTCCATCAAGAGAAATTAAAAAGGCAATAAAACTGATGAATGATTATATTGAAAGGAGCGCGAAAAATGAGTAAAGCGAGAATACATCCTAAAGGTTCACCATGGGATGAATTGGAAAAACAATTATTTACTCCTGAGGAGATTGCTGAAAGTAAAATACGCGTTGACATTATAAGCGAAATGATACAGGCAAGAGAAGAAAATGGTATTACCCAGAAACAACTCGAAACAATGAGTGGTGTAAAACAGCCTGTAATTTCAAGAATGGAAAAAGGAATCACTGATCCACAACTGTCTACTGTATTAAAAATATTAAATTCTCTAGGCAAAACACTTCAGGTAGTTCCACTAAAGAGAAAATAATAAATCTAAAAAAGTCTTTAAAGGATTTCCTTTAAAGACTTTTTTAACAGGGGCACTAGGAATCGAACCCAGCTCTGGAGTTTTGGAGACTCTTATTCTACCGATGAACTATGCCCCTACAAGTAAGTGTTTTTCGCACTCACTCGATTATCATACCTCGTTTTAAGCCTTTTGTCAAGCATTTTCTATTCACTAATACCCTTTTCGCTTATAATTTTGCGAATGGTATCTTCTGATTCTTCACACTCGTCCGCAATTTGTGAAATTGACTTTCCTTTATTTAATTTCTTCTGAATTTGTACACGCAGACCTTGACCAATTCCTAATTCGATTCCCTGCTCAATCCCTTGCTCTATCCCTTGCTGGATTCCCTTTGTAATCCCTTCTTTCAATCCTTGCTCACGCCCCTGCTCATACTTCTCATCCATCTTCATTTCCAGCGTCATATAATCATCCCTCCATTCTGTATCTCTGCGGATTTCCAGCACACGCTGTTCTAATCGCTCGGTAAATCCATCCGTCGGAGTCTTTGTTTTCAGGTAATCAAGAAGATGTGCAAGTTCCTCCGGTACATCTTCTCGGCTTCCGTTTATGTTAATAAAAATTGTTTTTCTTTTGTCCTGCAAATGAATCTCTGTATCCTCACGGCAAATCGATTCAAATGTATATACACTCCGATTTTTTGCAAACAAGTCAAAATTACATACAAAAATAACAATTGAATGTTTTAGGTTTCCATACTTCTCTCCTGCGGCAATCTGGTAACTG
>USTA01000241.1 GCA_900557475.1 uncultured Clostridium sp.
CGTCGCTCCATGTTATTTTTTGTCATCTGTGTTTTCTGTGTTCGTTTGATTGCATTTGGCTGCGACCTGCTCTCAGCCGTTTTCGCGTTTATCCCGCCCCGCATATAACTATATAAATAATAATAAGTGCTAATAATTTTAATATGTTATTCTTTTATTTCTCTTGCTAATTTTTCTATTGCCTTTGTTTCTATTCTCGATACATATGACCTAGAAATTCCCAAATCCTTTGCTATTTCTTTTTGTGTTCTTGGGTTTACTCCATTTAATCCAAATCTAAGTTCAATAATTGTTCTTTCTCTTTCTTTTAATACCTTTTTAACCTTATCATATAGCCTAGAAATTTTAAGCTTTAAATCTACTTCTTCATCTATTGGCTTATCGTCATTTTCTAATACTTCTTTTAAAGTTACGGTATTATCATCTTTGTCTTTTCCAATTGGATCATCTAAATGTACTTCTGAATTTAATTTTTTACTTGACCTTAAATACATCAGAATCTCATTCTCAATACATTTTGAAATATATGTAGATAATTTTATCGATTTCTTTGAGTCATAGCTATTAATTCCCTTTATTAATCCTATTGAGCCTATTGAAATCAAATCGTCTTGTTCTACATTAGTATTTGCATATTTCTTACATACATGTGCAACTAATCTTAAATTATGTTCAATAAGTATATTTTTTGCTTCTTCATCCCCTTCATTCATTAATTTAATATACTTTCGTTCTTCTTCTAAACTTAAACTTTCTGGAAATAAGCTATTGTTTGAAATATACCCAAGCATAAAAACTGCTGACCCTAAAAAAGTAAAAAATCCAGCAAGTGTAATTTCTATCATAAAAAAACACCTCCATTACAACTTACATTTATTATATGCAAATTATAAACTGAAAGTGCCTTACCTTTTATTTCTTTATTTTATCTATTTTTTTCTTCTAATTAGCCATCCTTTTTCACATTCTATTGGTAAATGTATATATACTTTTTTGTCTTCTTTTCCTGGATTTACAAATTCTATTTCTTCCATTGTTTCTTCATCCCAAAGATTATTAATTGTAAATTCTTCTACTTCAATTTTTCCTGGAATAATTATTTCCATTTTATCTCCAACTTTTAATCTGTTTTTTACAAAAACACTTGATTTGTCCTTATTATATTCTTCTACTTGTGCACCATATTCATAGTTTGGATTATACTGTTTTCCTTCATATTCCTGAAAATCTTTATTTTGTTTGTCTTCGAAGAAGAATGTGGTTAATCCTCTTGTTTTTGTTTTTTCTAGTTCTTTCATATATTTTTTGTAATCATATGTTTCTGGAGATTTTATATAGTCATCTATTGCTGCCCTATATGCATTTACAACACTTGCCAAATAGTATTCTGATTTTAATCTTCCTTCTATTTTTAAGCTAGTTATACCCATGTTAACTATCTCTGGAATCTGCTTTATTAAGCATAAGTCTTTTGACGAAAGAATATATGTGCCATTTGTATCTGTTTCTACTGGCATAAAGTTTCCTGGATTGTTCTTTTCTTCCAAATACATATTATATGCCCATCTACAACTTTGTGCACAATCTCCTAAATTAGCATTTCTACTTGCTAGAAAATCACTTAAATAGCATCTACCTGAATATGCCCAGCAAATTGCTCCATGAACAAATATCTCTGTTTCTAGTCCTTGTGGTATATTTTCTATTAGTTCTTTTATCTCTCCTTTATTCATTTCTCTTGAAAGGATAACTCTTTTAGCTCCGTTTCTATACCAAAAATTTGCACTGTGACTGCTTAGAGTATTTGCTTGTGTGCTAATATGGATTGGAATATCTGGTGCAAGCTTTTTTATTACTTCTATTACACCTCCATCTGATGCTATTATTCCATCTACTGCTAGTTTATTTAGTATTTTTACTTGGTTTTCAATTTCTTCATACATTGAATCTTGTGCATATATATTAATTGCTGCATAAACTCTTTTTCCTATACTATGTGCATATTTTATTGTATTTTCAAGTTCTGCATCATCCACTTCGGCTCTACTTCTTAATGAAAGTGCTCCTGTTCCACAGTATACTGCATCTGCCCCATATTGAAATGCTACCTTTGCCTTTTCAAAAGACCCTGCTGGTGCTAATAATTCTGGTTTTTCCATGACTTTCCTCCTTTTTTCGTTATAATTTTATCACAAAATATACTTTTTTACAATACTACTTCTTATGTAACTCTTTATGCTTCTGATTCATTTATGATAATGTCTTAATAAATCATTTAAGAAAATGTCCTAACAA
>USTA01000242.1 GCA_900557475.1 uncultured Clostridium sp.
TAGGAGCAGGTTTGATTAGTTTAATGGGTGTTGCGCAAACGAGAATGGCAGTTATTACAAATTTATCTAAAGATAATCCAAAAGTGAAAACAATGCGTCGTATGAATAGATTGACGGTAATATTGGCAGTTGCACTATATTTTGTTCCGCTAATAGATAATGATTTCATCGTCAACATTCCAACATCATTTATTTTTGTGGTTATCATTATGCTTTTTACTGGAAATGTTTCAACAAAACTTCCTTTAAATAAGTATATGGGATTACGATTACCTTGGACAACGACAGATGAAAAGACATGGAAAATTGCGAATAGATTATTAGGATATATTACATTTCCATTAGTTTTCATTATGTTGATTTTATATTTTATAACAGAGCAATCAGAGTTGGTTTTGTTCATTGGGCTTGTTATTTGGGTTGGAATTCCTACAATTTATTCTTTTATCAAACACAAAAAAACAAATTAGGAGAGTGTGAACTATGATTAAAAAAATATTAAAAGATGTCTTAGGCGAAAATTTTACTGAGAATAATGAAAAGTATGCTAAAATCAATTTTATTATTGTTATTCTTATGTTTTTGGTTTCCGCAATTATGTTATTTTTCTTACCGGAGAAGATAAATATTTTGCATAATGGAGATACCTATTATCCTATTCCTAGTATTTTGGGAATATGGCTTGTTCCTGTTATTTCTTTGGTACTGAATTTTACTTTTATCAAACAAAAAAAGTTATCATCATTAAATAGTATTATCATGGGATTACTTCTCATTGGAAGTACCATATATTATATTACTTTGATATAGTAAAGGATAAGACCAATGAAAAAAACACTTAACATCATTCTATTTGGAAGAAAAAAATCATATTTTGTCAAATGTACATTAACTTTAATTGGACTGTATCTAGGTGTTTTGTTTTGGTATTTTAATGTGGATTATCTGGGACAGCCAATACAAAATGCTTTAGTATTGGCTGTTTGTAGTTTGATTTGCATATCTGTTCTTGTGGCTTTGTATCGAATTCCAGAACAACTATGTGTAAATTCACAGATAGAAAAGTTACTCTATTTTCCTGTTAATCCTACAAATATTATTTATATGGTTATAATTCGATTATTTAAAATACAAATATTGTCATTTATCTGCTGTTTTTTATCAAGTATATATTTTTTTAAGTGGAATATTTTACCGTTAATTTTAACTACCATATTATGTGCTTTGATATTGATAATAATTGATTTATTTATCTTTTCAATTTCTATTGTTATATCGACAGTTAGTGAAAAATATTGCGGATATATTTTACTTACTTTTCAATATGGTGGTTTTCTTTTTATAATGTGTGGGATTGTACGTTTACTTATATTTGCACTTGAAAAACCGCTGATGATAAATGGAATATACCATTTTTTTGAAAATAATTATTTGATAAGTGTTCTTATTTTTATAATGATTGTATTTCTGAGTTATATATATACTATCAAAATAAGTGCATCATATTTTCTTAGGTGTTACCATTATTTAAATTGTTTTACCAAACCTAGATTTCATGCAAATATATCTAAGTATTTTAACAAAAATCCATATATTTTGAATGAATGGTGTAGAGTTTCAAGAAATAAGGAATTACTTTTTTACTCTAATTTAAAAAGTGTGATAACCGTGTATCTTTTGGTAAATCTTTTTTCAAAAAGAATATCTGGAAGTTATATAGAAATTCAAAGTGTACTAAAAATTCTTGTAATGGTATTATGCTGTGCTATGAATACAATTTCCAGTACATCATATACCAGTGATAAAAACATCTCATATTATAACCTATTTCCAGTCAAAAACAGTAGGATATTCTTTTCTAAGGTATTGATAAGCTCTGTTTTGAATGAAATTGTCATCATTTGTGCATGGATTGTTTGCAGTATTGGTAAAAATGGGCTATTTTTTGATATATCTTTATTGCTGTATGGTACATTTACGAATATACTTTGCTCTTTTATGGGAGTGTACTTTGACTATAAAATGCCAAGAACTGAAATCACACCTAATACATTATTACATGGGAATATGAGTAAGATATTTGTTTTAGTCATGATTGTGGCTTTAACAATTTTAGAAATGTATTTTTGGCAAAAATTTTCCTTTGTTAAACTTTCTATTGGATTATCAATGATGAATATCTTGATTTTATTATTGATAGGTGTGGCTATGTATATGAAAAGAGGTCTTTCAGATGATAGAAATAAATAATTTAAGTAAGTCTTATGGTATAAATAAAATTTTTGAAAATGAG
>USTA01000243.1 GCA_900557475.1 uncultured Clostridium sp.
TTTAATATAGATATAAATTTTTCAGGAGGTGAAATTATGGTAAAAATAAGATTACAAAGAGTAGGAGCAAAAAAAGCACCTTTTTATCACATAGTAGTTGCTGATTCTAGAGTTTCAAGAGATGGAAAAATAATTGAACAAATTGGAACATATGATCCAATGACAACTCCATCAACAATAGTATTAGACAAAGAAAAAGCAGAAAAATGGATTAAAAATGGAGCAAAACCAACAGATACAGTAAAGGCACTAATTGCTAAAGCAAAATAAGGAGATAGTGGCTATGGAAGAAGTTTTAAGAATAACTGTGGAAGCACTTGTTGAAAACAAAGATGCAATAAAAATTGAATCAAGACAAGAAAATGGTAAAGATTATTACACAGTAGAAGTTGCTAAGGAAGAAATGGGCAAACTAATAGGAAAGCAAGGCAAAGTATCAAGAGCAATAAAAACTATTGCAAGAGCCCTAGCTGCAAAAGAAGGCAGAAAAGTAGAAGTTGAAATAAAATAAAACTGGAGGTTTTATGCAGGATAGATTTGAAATTGGCAAGATAGTAAATACTTTCGGTATAAAAGGTGAAGTAAAACTAACACCATATACAGATAATGTAGCAAAATTTAAGAAAATAAAAAATATATATGTTGAAAATGAGAAAATGGAAATTGAAGGAGCAAAACTTCAAAACAATTTTGTAATACTTAAACTTAAAGCGATAGATACTATGGCTCAAGCAGAAGAATTACGAAATAAAAGAGTTTTCATAAAAAGACCAGAAAAAGAACTACCAGAAGGCGAGTACTATATAGCAGACTTAATAGGTCTAAATGTATATACTGACGAAGGAGAATTGTTAGGAAAGGTCTTAGATATATATAATACTGGTGCCAATGATATTTATGAAGTAGAAACTCTAGAAAAAAAGAAAGTTTTATTACCAGCTATTAAAGATGTATTGAAAGATATAAATATAGCTGAAAATAAAATAGTAGTCCACATATTGAAAGGGTTAATATAATGAAATTTTCAATCCTTACGCTATTTCCAGAGATGTTTGAGCCAATTAAACATAGCATAATCGAAAGAGCGAGTAAAAAGAATTTAATTAGTATTAATTTAATAAATATTAGAGACTTTTCAAAAGACAAGCACAAACATGTAGATGATACTCCATATGGTGGAGGTGCTGGAATGGTAATAAGACCAGATGTAGTATATGATGCATTTTCCTCTATAAAAGATAAAAATGCAAAAGTAATACATTTATCTCCAAAAGGAGAAAAGCTAAATCAAAACAAAGTTAAGGAGCTTGCAAAAGAGAATCATTTAATATTATTATGCGGACATTATGAAGGTATAGACCAAAGAGTACTAGATGAAGTTGTAGATGAAGAAATTTCGATAGGTGATTATGTGCTAACAGGAGGAGAATTACCAGCAATGGTACTTTTAGATAGTGTTAGTAGATATGTAGATGGGGTTTTAGCAAAAGACTCCATAAAAGAAGAATCATTCAGTAATAACCTTTTAGAATATCCTCAATATACAAGACCAGAAGTATTTAACGGAAAGAAAGTACCAGAAGTATTAACTTCAGGAAACCACCAAGAGGTGGATAAATGGAGAACAAATCAGTCGATAATTACGACATATAAAAAAAGACCAGATCTTTTAAGTAAAGAACAAAAAGAAGTGGCAGAAAATTTATTAAAATTATGAAAGGAGAAAAATCATGGATATTATTAAGTCAATTGAACATGAACAATTAAAAAGTAAAGTTCCTGATATTCGTGTTGGTAATACTGTAAGAGTACACCAAAGAATAAAAGAAGGAAATAGACAAAGAATTCAGGTTTTTGAAGGAATTGTTATAAAGAAGCAAAATGGTGGATTAAATGAAACATTCACAGTAAGAAGAGTTGCTTATGGAGTAGGAGTTGAAAAAACATTTTTATTAAACTCTCCATTAGTAGAAAAGGTTGAAACAGTTAGAATAGGAAAGGCAAGAAGAGCAAAATTATATTACCTAAGAGACAGAGTAGGTAAAGCTGCTAAGACAAAGGAAAATCTTGCTGCAAGAATAGAGAACAAAGAAATTGTTGTTAAAGAAGAAATTCCAGTAGGAACAGAAGTTGAAGAAACAGAGAAAACAGCAGTAGTAGAAAGTTCTAATGCACCAGTAGCAGAAGTAAAAGAAGAAGCTCCAAAAGCAGAATAATTATAAAAAAGGCTGATTATTTTTATTATTCAATAATTAGTCTTTTTTATTTTATAAAGCAAATTGCTATATTTTT
>USTA01000244.1 GCA_900557475.1 uncultured Clostridium sp.
TGTCATTTTTACTTTACTAAACTCTTCTAAAAAAGATTTTGTGATTCTATCCATATTGTTTTTTCCTCATTTCTCGATTTTTTTTATTCATCCTATGTTATATCACATTCCATACGAATTCTCAACTCATTTCGCAATACTCTATTCAATTTTCTATTTTCATTTCTTTCAATATTTCCGAATTCAAAATAGTAATAAGCTCCTAAACAAAATTTTGAAAATGCTTGTTTTCTTGAATTTTGTTTTTCCTCATCTATAAATTCTAATAGTGGTTTATATCCTCTAACACTCTAGTTATTTCCAATCTTATTTTTTGTATATATACTTATAAAGAATTCTTAAAAGTTTCAATCCTTTTATAGAAATTCCCCAAAATTTATAATATTCTTTATAACATCTGTTTGAATTGATTTTTCTAAAAATTCATTTGCTTTTTTTCTTGTTTCTTCTGTACTTGATATATAATAATTTTCAGTAGTTTCTATCTTACTATGACCAAGCAAATCTGCAACATCTCTTATTTCTGTTCCACCATGTAATATTTTAGTTGCATAAGTTCCTCTTAAATCATAAAATCTACAATTACTTAATCCAATTTCATTGTGAATAATTTTAAATGGGTATCTAATACTATCTGTTCCAGAATATTTCCCTTTTTTATTAACGAAAACTAAATTTATTTTATTAGATAATCTAGCCTTGCCTTTAACTTCAATTATTTTATATTCAGTTATTTTACCATACTTATTCGTTACTTTTTCTAAATAGTGGCTATAATAATCAGTACCACATCTTTTCTTGCTTATAGTTTGTCTTTGTTTTTAACATAAACATTATGTTTTACTTTTATAATTTTGTTTTCAAAATCTATGTCGTCCCCCAAGTTAATGCAAATACTTCTCCTGTTCTCAACCCTGTATAGCAAGCTCTTTTTCTCTTTCCATCAACCTTTGATATTTCAAATGAATATTGGTACAATTGTCCTCTTTTTCTAATACTTATCATACAAAACCTCCTTTTTTATATTACATTTATAATATTATAATTAAAAGAGTTAGCACAATATCATATGTATACTAACTCTTTTAATTTATTTTACAGTTTTTAAGGTTGACAATTCGTTGACAAATATAAAATATAATTATCTGCTAACCTCTGCAATTACCTATTTTACTTGTTTCTACCACAGCAATTTTTGTATTTTTTCCCACTTCCACATGGACATGGGTCGTTTCTTCCTACTTTTGGTTCTTCATTTACAATTGTTTTGTTTAATCCACCTTCTTTTGGAGAAATCTTTCCATCAACAAGCTCAATTGCAGCTTTTTCTTGTAATTTTGCATCAGTTATTCTTGCAGCTTCTTTTCTTGAAGCGCCTTCATCTCTTTTACTTGCATGCATTAGCAATTTTACAACATCGAATTTAATATCTGTAACCATTTGGTCAAACATATCAAATCCTTCCATTCTATAAACAACTACTGGATCTTTTTGACCATATGCACGAAGTCCAATACCATTTTTTAATTCGTCCATATTATCAATATGTTCCATCCATTTTTGGTCAACAATTTTAAGCATTACTACTCTTTCAAGTTCGCCAAATGTTTCTCCAAATTTCTCTACTTTGTCATTGTAAATTTCATGAGCCTTTTTCTTTACTTCTGAAATTACTTCTTCTGCTGTAACTTTTTCATTTTTTAATGATTCTAATTCTTCAATTCCATATTCTGCCGAAATTTCTTGAAGAATTCCTTCTTTATCCTTGCCTGAATCATTTATATACATAGGAACGATTGTTTCAGCAACCGAATCTATCATACCTTTTACATTGTCATTTACATTTTCGCCATCAAGTACTTCTCTTCTTTGTTTGTAAATAATTTCTCTTTGTGTATTCATAACATCATCATATTGAAGTACATTTTTTCTAATACTAAAGTTTCTTCCTTCAACTTTCTTTTGGGCATTTTCAACGGCTTTTGAAAGTACCTTTGCATCTATTGGCATATCTTCTGATGCACCAAGTGTATTGTACACTTTGGTAATCATGTTTCCGCCAAAAATTTTCATCAAATCATCATCAAGTGCAATATAAAATCTTGATTCTCCTGGGTCTCCTTGACGTCCTGAACGTCCTCTTAACTGATTGTCAATACGTCTTGATTCGTGTCTTTCTGTACCAATAATTTTTAGTCCACCAGCATCAATGACTTTCTTCTTTTCATCTTCTATTCCCTTGTCATATTTTTTTACTAAATCTCTAAATAGCTTTCTTCTTTTTAGTA
>USTA01000245.1 GCA_900557475.1 uncultured Clostridium sp.
GCAGAATTTCCAATTACTGATCCTACATTATTATATTCTACACTATAAATATAGATTGTTGTTACTACAACCGTAATTATTGCTGTTGCTACAATAGTTAATAATGTTTTTATTACTCTATCATCTTTTTTCTTATTCTTCATCTTTTTCTTCACACAAATTTATGTGATTTTACCTCCTTCTTAATTTTGGTTAGAAGCCAAGTATCCTTTTGGGTCTACTGCTACACCATTTTCCCTAACTTCAAAATGTAAATGTGGTCCTGTTGAATTTCCAGTTGATCCAACTTCCATTATTATGTCTCCTTTTTTCACAGTGTCTCCAACATTTTTCACAAGCTTACTTCCATGTGCATATAATGTTACTACTTTTATTCCATCATTGTTTAGTCCATGGTCCACCATTACCATGTTACCATATCCGCCATTATTAAATTCTGAATATATAACAATTCCATCTGCTGCTGAATATATTGGATCTGCCATTTTCCCAGCTATATCTATTCCTGAATGATTCTTTACTACTCCTTGTATTGGATGTAGCCTAGATCCATATGGTGAGGTAATATACGAAGATTCTAGTGTTGGCCACATCATAATGCCTCCAGAATATTTTAGTTCATATGTTGACCCTAAAATTGCATTTTTTATCATGTTTTCTAATTCTGCCTGCTGCCTTTTATAACTTTCTATTTCTGCATTCAATTTATTTTCACTTTCAGATAAACTATTTTTTTGATTTTCATATACAGTTTTTGTATTTGTTAGAACAACGGTCTGTTTTTCTGCTTGCATTTTAAGCATTTTCATATTTGCTTTATCTTCTTGCAATTTTTTATTTATTTTCTCAATTTCACTTTTTTTATTTCCTAATGATTCTAAAATTTTAGAATCATATTCAGTTATTCTTTGTATAAAAAAATAATTCGACACAAATTCAATTATATTTTTTGAGTTTAATAAAACATCTAAGTAAGTATTTTCACCTTTTTTATACATGATTACTAATTTTTTTGAAAATGTCTCGTATTTTTTATTATACTCTTCTTCTGCCAATTTTAGTTCTTGTTCTGCTTTTTCAACATTTTCCTGTAATATCTTATAGTTACTATTTACCTCATCTAGCTGTCTTTGATATTCATTTATTCGGTCATCCATTTTTTGTATTTCTACAACAGCTTTTGTTAATTCACTTTGCACATACTCCAGCTGTTCTTCTGCTTTTGTTAATTCTTCTTGAACCTGCTCTTTTTGTTCATTTAACGAAAGAGTGTTGACTTTATTTTCTGAACTGTCATTTGTAATTCCATCTTCTGCCCTAACAAAATAGAAGCTAGAAGATAGTAAAATAGTAGCTACTGTTAATACACAAATCGTAGAAACTATTTTGTTTTTCATTATCCTCTGCCTCCTATTATTATAAATTATGTATAATATAACGTTCCATGACTGGTATATTGTAATGGGTCTACCCTATATCCTTTAGTTCTTCCACCTCTATACACTTCATAGTGCAAGTGTGGACCTGTTGATACTCCTGTATTTCCTGAAGTTGCTATTTTTTGTCCCCTTGATACAACACTTCCTACTGATACATTATATCCAGATAAATGTCCAAATGCCGTATAATATCCATTTCCATGGTCTATCATTATATAATTTCCATACCCTGAAACGTAACTTGCTAAAATTACTTTTCCTGCTGCTGGTGCTAAAACTGGTACATAGCTTACTCCTATATCTACTGCTCCATGGTTTGTTGATGCGCCTGCTGTTGGTGCTGGTCTTCTTCCAAATACCGATGTTATTATATTATGACCATATGAAGAACTAGATACAGGCCAAGAAAGTGTTCCTTCAAAACTTCCCTCAAATTTTCCATTGTTCTCAATATTTTGCTGTGTTTGCCTTTCTATCTCTTTTTGTGCATTATTAATTGCTACTTGGAATTCCTCAATCTTCTTTTCTAAAGCTTTTGCTTCAGCAGATAAATTGTTTACAACTGACTGCTTTGAATTTTTAGCACTAGTTAGTGCTACATTTTTTGCATCAAGTTCAGCTTTTGATGCTTCTACTTCTTTTTTATTGTTTTCTAAGCTCTGTTTATATTTTTCAATTTCTTGCTTTTCGTTTTTTACTTTATTTATAAGTTCAGTATCTTTTTCTGCAATTCTATTTACTACATTAAGCTTTGATAACATTTCTATATAGTTACTTGAACCAAGTAATTATCTTTTTCTGCAATTCTATTTACTACATTAAGCTTTGATAACATTTCTATATA
>USTA01000246.1 GCA_900557475.1 uncultured Clostridium sp.
TAAATTAATACATTTGCCACTTCAATCTGGAAGTACAGAAGTGCTTAAAGCGATGAATAGAAAATATACTAAAGAGAACTTTTTAAGCTTAGTAGAAAAAATACAAAAGGAAATTCCAGATATAGAATTTTCAACAGATATAATAGTAGGATTTCCAGGAGAAACAGAAGAAGACTTTACTAATACATTAGATGTGGTTTCAAAAGTAAAATTTGAACAAATATATATGTTTATTTATTCAAGAAGAGTAGGAACTGTTGCGGATAAAATGGAAAATCAAATTCCAGAAGAGATAAAGCATTCAAGATTTAATAGGTTAAAAGAATTAGCAGAGAAAATTATAGCAGAAAAAAATACAGAATATGTAGGAAAAGTCATAGATATATTGGTCGAAGGAAAAAGCAAAACGAATGATAATATGTATACTGGAAGAACTGAAACGAATAAGGTCGTAAACTTTGAAGGAACTGATGAAAATATAGGAAAGATTGTAAAAGTAAAAATAGTTTCAGAACATATGTGGTATTTGAAAGGTAAAATTATCTAAGTAAATGAGTCTAAAATAGTAGAAGTTGGAGGAAAAAATGTCAGAAATAGCAGAAAAAGAAGAGCTTAAAAAGTATTCACCTATGATGCAACACTATTTACAAACAAAGGAGAAATATAGTGATTGTATATTATTTTATAGATTAGGTGATTTTTATGAAATGTTTTTTGAAGATGCAATAAATGTTTCAAGAGAATTAGAACTTACACTTACAGGAAAAGACTGTGGACAAGAAGAAAGGGCACCAATGTGTGGAATACCATATCATGCGGCAGAAGGGTATATTGCGAAACTAATTGAAAAAGGATATAAAGTTGCAATTTGTGAGCAATTGGAGGATCCAAAAGTAGCTAAAGGGATTGTAAAGCGTGATGTTATAAAAGTTGTGACTCCTGGAACAGTTGTAGAAGGAACTCTATTAGAAGAAAAGAAGAATAATTATCTAATGTCAATATATAAAGAGGGCATATATTTTGGAATTGCTGTTTGTGATATTTCAACAGGTGATTTTTTTGCAACAGAAATAAAAGAAGACAATAATTTTCCTAAATTATTAGATGAGATATCTAGATATAACCCATCAGAAATAGTTGTAAATCAAATGATGAAAGAATCTGTAAGTGAAGTTGGATATATAAAACAGCGATTCAACTCTTTTATTTCAGTAGAAGAAAATTTTATATCAGATTATCAAAAAATAGAAAACGAATTTGATTTAACTGATGATAAGGGAACAAAACTTTCTAGTATAAAAACAAAACTTTTTGCAGTTTCAGCAATTAATGGGCTTATGTCATATATAAACGATACACAAAAGGCAAGAATGGAAAATCTAAATAAAATAATAATATACAATAAAGAAAAATATATGTCTTTAGATATTAATGCTAGAAGAAATTTGGAGCTCACAGAGAAATTAAGAGACAAGTCAAAAAAAGGTACTTTACTTTGGGTGTTAGATAAAACAGAAACATCTATGGGGGGAAGACTTCTAAGAAGATGGATAAGTGATCCACTTATTGATATAACAGATATTAATAGAAGGTTAGATGCAGTAAAAGAATTAAAAGAAAACGCTATGTTTAGAGATGACATATGTGAATTATTAAAGAAGGTCTATGATATAGAAAGATTAGCTGGAAAGATATCATATGGAACTGCAAATGCCAGAGATTTAATATCATTAAAAAATTCAGTTTCACAGCTTCCAGCTTTAAAAGAGGTGCTTTCAGATTCTAAATCAGAAATGCTAAGAAATCTATATGAAGGATTAGATACACTTCAAGATGTTTATAAACTGATTGATTCAGCAATAGTTGAAGATCCTCCAATGAGCGTTAAAGACGGAGGAATTATAAAAAAAGGTTATGATGAAGTAATAGATGAACTTATAGATGCAACAACAAATGGAAAGAGATGGCTAATTGACCTAGAAAATAAAGAAAAACAAGAGACAGGAATAAAAAATTTAAAAATAGGATATAATAAAATATTTGGATATTATATAGAAGTAAGCAAATCATTTGTGAAAATGGCACCTGAAAGATACATTAGAAAGCAGACATTAACTACTGGAGAGAGATATATTACTGAGGAACTAAAAAATCTAGAAAACCAAATAATTGGTGCACAGGAAAAAGTAGTAGTACTTGAATATGATGCATTTGCAAAGGTAAGATCTGAGATTGAAGAAAGCGCAAAAAGACTTCAATTAGCAGCCACTACTG
>USTA01000247.1 GCA_900557475.1 uncultured Clostridium sp.
AGTGTTACTAATACCGCCTAACATTTTTCTCATTTGTACGAGATTTACAATGTCTGAATAGTATGTAAACATTAAAGTATAAGTTTCTTTCATATCAGCCATATCTAGCATCTCCTTTAAGTTTTAAAAGTAACAGTGCATATTCGTATATGAGATATGGCGGCTATCAAGGAAGATATAAGTGAAAAGAATATTTTGCTTTATTTTTTCCATTTGCCAAAGATACTGAAATGAATTATACAGTAACAAATGGTAAAGTAGAAATAGAAACAAATTCTGATTTACAAAGAATGTTAAATCGTACATCACTTAGCAATCAATTAATTTATTCTAGTTTTTATTGTGAAAAATAAATTGGATAATTGAATATGCAAAAAAATGTATAAAATATTTAAAAAATATGTAGATTTATCAAATAATAGTGTAAATAATTATGATGAATATAAAGCAAGAGAAACTATAAGTGATTACTATTTTTCTGGAATACCATACAAAATTAATATGTATGGAAATACTCCAGAAATATCTTGGCAACCTAATTCTTTAAAACAAGCAATAGATGTGGCTTTTGGTTTTATACTTTGTAGTGAAAAGAATCCTTTAAGAATATGTAAGCATTGCGGTAAAGTCTTTTATGCAAAAAATCCTAAAGCTGAATATGATAGTAGCCAATGTAGAAATCAAGAAAATGTATATAAAAGTAGAAATAAAAATAAAGCTGATTAAAAATAATTGTTGAAATTGTAGAAAAAGCATTGTTTTTCAAATAAAATTAAAATATAATAAATCCCTCCTTTTCCAAAGTAAATCTTTGAGAAAGGAGGTGAACATTCAAGTTCTTCGATTTATTCTCTTGCTTAAGCTAAATATAATATACTATATTTTTTATTATATGTCAAATGATTTTTGGAAATTCATTATTTGTGAAAAATTTTAAATTTTTTTATGTTATTCACAGTTAAGAGCCTTTGCAATTTTATGTAAAATATTGTATAATAGTAAATGTATGTATAAACCCAAATAAAAAAATGGGAGGTATTAACTAATGTCCAATGAACTCAAGGCAATGACAGACGGCACATTCACATTCTCAGAAAGTGAAGACCCAAACGTGTTCTACTTCTATCGGAATGATGGAGAGGTCATCGGCAATGTAGGTAGAATTCCAATGGACTTCTACAAAAACTGGATTCGCACCAAAATGTTTAATGGCGAAATTACGGAAATGGTAATGAACGACATTTGTTTTGCAACATCAATCGATGGCAAGTGTATCAGATTAACTGTTTCTGGAATTGGAGAACGCAAAACCAATCAAGAACAGCCGAACCTCTTTAAAATGTTATTTTCTAAGCTTTTTAAATGAGTTTCGGCAATTTACAAAACGTGGTACTTTTGCAATATGTAAAGGTTCCATGTTTTGTTTATTATTGTATAATTCCATTAAAACTCCATAAAAAAATATAGATATTGGATCAAATACTTACATCACATACACTTACCAAATAACCAATTTGTGAAATTAGATAAACTATATTTATTTAACTTTTCTCTCCCATGTTTTTCTTATATATCTTAATGATAAGGTCGATAATGTAAAACCAATAACAGGAACTAATGAACTTAAAAATATATTATCATAATTTCTGACAACATAAGAATATATAATTACAACAATATAAGTTAATATGCAAATACATATTTTTCTAGTCCAACTTGTTTCCCATTTTTTATCTAATTCAACTCTTTTATTCCTTTCTTTAATATTTTCTATTTCTTTTTTTAAATCTTCTATTTCCATATCAATATCCCCCTTTAATAGTATTTTGTATCCGTTATATATTAAATAACTTTTACATAATTTATAAATAATTATTAATTTAACAACTCTGTCGTTACTCTGTCATTGCTCTGTCATTACTCTGTTATCTTATATTTTTTGTTTGGTGATTTTTCATTATTATCAGTAGTTTCAATTTTTTTATCTTGAAGAAATTTTCTTAATATTCTTCTAACGGTACTGTCAGATAGTTCAGTTTGTTCAATAATATCTTTTGCTCCAATAATAACATTTCTTTTTATACATTCTAAAACTTTAGATTCGTTTTCAGAAAGAAGTAAATGAGATTTATCTTTCATTTCTTTTGAATTCATCATTTCATCAATAGTTTCACTTATAATTTTTAACATAAATTCTATAAATTCATTTGAATTTCCAGCATTATTGCAATTTTGAATAACAGTATAATATTCTTCTTGATTTTTCTTTA
>USTA01000248.1 GCA_900557475.1 uncultured Clostridium sp.
CCACAGTAGAACATTTAAAAAATGAAGTGAAAAATGTAACTAGTATAAAGAATAAAAATGGAGAAACAATTACATCAGGTAATATTGGAACGGGAAGTAAAGTAGTTGCAGATGGAAAAGAATATACAGTAATAAAACTAGGTGATGTAAACGGTGATGGAGAAATAGATATCATAGATTTAGCACTAATGAAAAGAGAGATAGTAGGAAGTCAAAAATTAGATGGAATATATAAAATTGCAGGAAATATTAGTGAAAGAGAAACATTAGAAATAGATATTATAGATTTGGCTTTACTAAAAAGACAAATATTAGGAACACAATCAATAAAAATATAATTTACTGGAGAAAAATATATGAAGATTAAAGAAAACAAATTAATAGGGATAATATTAATAATTTTAACAGTAGCACTGCTAATACCAAGTAAGGTATTAGCGGCAGGTGCTAGTATATCTACAAGTGCTAGTACAATTAAAGTGGGAGAGACTGCGACAATAAGCATAAATGTGAGTAATGTAGAAGTTTGGGAAGTAAAACTTTCATCATCAGGAGGAACTTTATCAACAACAAGTGGAACAGATGCATATGATGGAGAACAAACAACAACTGCATTGACATCAACCTTTTCAGCAACTAAAGCAGGAACTTATACTATTTCATATACTGGAACAGTAGCAGGAACAGCAGATGTTAACAATGGGCAAAAGAAAAAAGTATCTGGTTCAGTTCAGATAACTGTAAAAGAGAAGGAAACTACGCCAGCGCCACCCCCAGACCCAGAACCAAGTAACCCAGCGCCACAAGTACCAGAAGAAGAGCCAAATTTACCAACAGAAACTAAACCAAATAATAATAAGCCACAAAAAAATAATGAAACTAAAACAAAATCAAGTAATAATTATTTACAAAGCCTTAGTACATCTGTTGGAATGCTTACACCAGAATTTTATAGAGAAACATATGATTATACTTTAGAATTTGATGACACAGTAGATTTATATAATCTTTCAGAAATAGAAGTATCGGGAAAAACAGAGGACGAAAAGGCAAAAATTTCAGGAACAGGAAAAGTTACATTAGCTGAAGGTGAAAATAATATAGATATAAATGTAACAGCAGAAGATGGAAAAGTAAGGACATACAAAATAAAAGTAGTAAAGCCAAAAGCAATAGTACAATCAGACTTAAGACTTAAAACTTTAATTGTAAATGGAATTAATGAAAAGGGAGAATATCAGACGATAGACTTAGATTTTGATGCAGAAAAATTTGAGTATGATATAAAAGTTCCAAATGCAATATCATCAATATCAATAAATTCATCTACTGAAAATGAAGATATAATATTAGAACAAATAGGAGACACAACTTTAATAGAAGGTGAAAATAAAATATTAATAACTTTAACATCTCCTAGTGATAAAGAAATTGTTACAACATATACAATAAATATAACAAAAGAAGCTCCATTAGTTCAAGAAGTGGCAGGAACAATAAGTCAAAAGCAAATGATTATAATAGGTGTTTGCAGTGGAAGTGCATTACTTATTTTAATAATAATAATAGCAGTAATAGTAAGACATAAAAAGAAGAAAAAAGCATATGACTATGATGAAGATGATGTAGAGAATAATCAAATAAACTTTATTGAAAATACAGAAGGAGAAGATGTAGATTTATATCCTTATCCTGCTAAAATAGATGTATCTGAAAATGAGGAAAATAAGAATGTAGAGCCAAAGATTTTCAATTCAAAAGAAGAAAAGATTACAAAAGCAGAAGACATAGAACCTGCAAAGCTTAAATGGGATGATTTTGTAGAAACTAAAGAAAATAGCGAAGAAGAGCCAAAAGCTAAAAAAAGTAAAAAAGGAAAGAGATTTATGTAGAAATCTCAAAATTTAATGAAGCCAAGGCATGTAAAAATTATCATATCAAATTTGAAAAATAAAGACCCAAAATTAGAAAATTATCTAACTAGGGTCTTTTTCTTTTATACAATATACATATCTTTTAAGTTTAACGATTTTTTCTTTAATGATTCAAGTAAATCATAAGCTTCCTTAATGGAAAGATTTTCTGGATTTATATTAGCAAGTTCTTCAATTAATTCTAAAGTTTTATCATTTGCTTTGAATTCACTAAAATCATACAATGTATTTTCTGTTGAGTCAACAACTATAATTTCATAATTACAATGTTTTAAAATATTTGAATATTTGTCTAGGGAATTTATAGGAAATCCGCACTTTAATACTGTTT
>USTA01000249.1 GCA_900557475.1 uncultured Clostridium sp.
TGAATGTAAAATATCTCTGTAAATTTTGGAAATTTTAGTTCCTGTCCATTTTCGTCTAAAATTTTTATTTTTACTTTTTCTTGTATACTTCCATCTGTATATTTTACTGTTGCATATACTTCATCTAACTCACAAAATTTAAAATATTCTTCTCCTGGATTCTCTTCAATAATCTCATTATATATTAATGTACCTAAATCTTCACCATTGCTATATTCTGTTTTTTGTTTTGCAATACTTGCTCCACCTGAGTTCTTTAAATCTATCATGTAAGGACCTTGTGTATATGTTCTTGCTATTTGGTCCACATATACACTTAGTTCTTTTTCATCTGTTGGCTTTACATCAATGTTAACTTTCATTCCACTTGGTTTTAACACATTATAGTAAAAGTTTGCCCACTGCTGAGCTCTTGCAGATATTGCCTTACTTCCTGCTGATTGCTTATTCCCTGTATAATTTACCAAGTTATTATGATAACCTTCTTTTCCTTTCCATTGACCTGACGACCATACATTTTGTTGCATTTCTGTTTTGCTTCCTTGACCCATTAATTTATATGTATAATAGGCTGCTGCTATACTTTGTTCAACTTGTGCAGAATTACTTAATGCATAATGGTTCATTTCATTTCTGTATGGATAATCATTTTTATTTCTATTTACATATGCTATACATGTTCCGCCTTTACTTCCAGTGTCTGTTCTAGCTAATGTTTTTGTGTTATCTACACACCATTGGTCACCATAGTTATACATATGTGGACCTATTGTTATACCATCTCCACCAGTTGGCCCAGTGTGGAAATCCATTCCACCCATTAATGTATCAAATGCACTGACTTTATTACTTTTTATTATCATTAGTGCAACTACTATTAATAAACTAAACAATAATTTACTAATAATACTTTTTTGCTTATTCATATATTCCCTCCTTTCCTATATTCTTCTTATTATATATTTTCTAATTAAAAATGCTACTACTGCTACTACTGCTATTATTCCAATAGTTATTCCCATAAATGATGCTATTTCTCTACCTGTTGACATTGAAAGTAGTACATCAGCTGCTGTCATATCATTTTCTCCATCTTGTTTATTTCCTGGTGTAGAGTTACCATCTCTTAATCCATATTCATTATAATCTTTGCTTATTTCTGCTACATTATGTACTAATCCTACATTTTCACCTGTCATTTTCTTTGAAAGCACTAATTTAACATTTTTTGTTTCTCCTGGATTTATTAATGTATTTGCAAGTGATGTAGTATATAAATTTCCATCTGTTCCCAAATACCAGTTATTATTTAAATCTGAACTAAATGCCATTCCTGCTGGCAAGTAATCTATTAATTCTTTTGCATATCCTGCAACTTTACCTTGGTTTGTAACAGATAATGTATATTCTACTAATACAGTTGAATATTCAACATATGTATTTAATAAACTTACCATTACATAATTTGAATTATATTCTTTTGTTTGCGTATCTAATTTTGGATTTGTAATTGTAACTTTTGATACGTTCATATCCAATTTTAAATCAAATTTTTCCTTTTCTTTTAGTCCTAAGTCCATATTGTAATGATTTGCATTTACTATTTCAAATATATCTGTTGCTGCGACTGGAACTCCATCTAAAGTAGCTTCAACAAAATCTGAATTTTCCGCTTCTGCAACATTTTCTTTTCTGTATGTTGTAACTAAATAATCCGTAGTATTATATTTTGCAACTAATTGGTATTTACCTGTATTTAAATTTTCAAATGTATATTTTCCTTCTGCACTTGTTTTAGTTATAAGTTCTTTTCCATTTGCATCTTTTGCAATATGTCCAGTTTCATCATATAGAACTACTTCAATATCACTAAATCTTTTCTCTTGGTCTCCCTTTATGCCATCTTGGTTTTCATCAATCCAAGCTGTTCCTGTTACTTTGAATTTACCATTTGTAACATTATTTGAGCCACCTGTTCCTTCTATTGTATGTGTTAAACTGTTTATATCAACTTTTCCTAATTGCTCAGTGCTATTTTGTTTTAATATATATACCTCTGGTGTATTTGTTACAGTTTTTGTTTCTCCTCCTGAAATTGCAACTGGCTTTGTAACTAAAGTAAGTCTAGCTGTTCCTCCAGCTTCTAAATCAATAATTTGTGCTATTTGGCTTGCTGAATATTCTTTGTTTACAGTTTCACCATTTGAAACTTCAACTTTATATGAACTACTTGTTAATCCTGCTGATACATTATCTATAATATT
>USTA01000250.1 GCA_900557475.1 uncultured Clostridium sp.
AATCTTTATATATTTTTTCTATTTTTAAATCCGAATTTTTCTTTTCTAGCAAACTCGCACATGCTAAACCAAATATTTCTGAAGTTAGAATATCTGGATTGTATTTTTTTATTTCTCCTACTTCAATTCCTTTTATAACAATGTTTTTTACTATTTCTAAATATTCGTCTAAATATTTTTTACAAGTCTTGCTTCTTTGGCTATTTCCCCATATCTCACTAAGTACAATCGTCATAAAATTTTCATATTTAACTATAATTTTGATTTGTATTAATACAATTGCTCTTATTTTATCTATGTACCTTTTTTGCTTATCTACTTTTAGATTAATGCTATTTTTTAGTAAATTCATTCCTTCTTCAATAAGGAAATTGAAAATTTCTTCTTTACTTGAAAAATGATAGTATAGAGTTCCTTTTGCAACTCCAACTTTGGCAGTTATTTCTTCTATACTAGTCGCATCATATCCTTTTTCGGCAAATAATTTCATAGAAGTTTCAAATATTTTTCTTTTAGTTTTGTTCATTTATTTCTTCCTTTATCTTCTTGATTTTGCATCTAATGCATCCAAATTATCTAGAGCTTTTCCTGTTCCAATTGCTACACAAGAAATTGCATCTTGTGCTATCATTACATTGATTCCTGTCATTTCTTTCATTAACCTGTCAAATCCAAATAAAAGACTTCCTCCACCTGTCATGTAAATTCCTCTATCACTAATATCTGCTGTTAATTCTGGTGGCGTTTTTTCTAATATGCTCTTTACTGCAGATACAATTTGCATTGCTGGTTCAATTAAAGCATCCATTATTTCAGATGAGTGTAATTTAACACTTACTGGTAATCCCGTATTTAAGTTTCTTCCCCTTGCTTCCATTACAATATCTTCTTTTCTTGGATATACACATCCTATTTGCATTTTTATTTCTTCTGCTGTTCTTTCTCCAATAATTACATTATATTTTTGCTTTACATATTTTATAATATTTTTATCAAATTTATCCCCTGCAACTTTAAGTGAACTACTTATTACTGAACCTCCTATTGAGATTACTGCTATATCTGTGGTTCCTCCGCCAATATCTACTACTAGATTTCCACATGGTTTTGCGATGTCTATTCCTGCGCCTATTGCCGCTGCTACTGGTTCTTCTATCAAATATGCCTTTTTAGCACCAGCACCTATTGCTACATCTATAACCGCTCTTCTTTCTACTTCTGTAATTTGTGAAGGTACACAAATCATCATTCTAAATCCACCTAGAGTATTTTTACTACATGCTTTATTTATAAAGTATTTAAGCATTTTTGATGTTGCTGTAAAATCAGAAATAACACCATCTTTTAGTGGTCTTATAGCCACTATATTGCCTGGTGTTCTTCCTATCATTTTTCTTGCCTCTGTTCCAACTGCTAATACTTCATTTCCCTTTTTATTTATTGCTACAACTGATGGTTCTCTTAAAACTATTCCTTTTCCTTTTACGCTTGCAACTACCGTTGCTGTTCCTAAATCTATTCCTATATCAAGTCTTGAACCTATCATCTTATTTTCCTTTCAAAGTTTTGCTAAACATATCATATGAGTTTAATTATATTACATTTTTTAAAAAATATCAATCTTTTTTAAGCTCTTTTAGTAAACTCCATAGTAAAATTTTTTCCATTATTTATGTTTTTATACAAAAATTGTTTTAGAATAAGATCTAAAACAATTTCTTAAATTTATTTATATTAATTAATGTTTAATTTTTTTATTCTCTCCATTGCTTCAATTGTATTTTCTCTGGTTCCAAATGCAGTTAGTCTAAAATATCCTTCTCCACTTGGTCCGAACCCTTCTCCTGGAGTTCCAACTACATTTGCCTCTTCAAGAAGCATATCAAAAAATTCCCATGATTTCATATTATTTGGAGTTTTTAACCATACATATGGTGAATTTATACCGCCATATGCTTTAATTTTAATTTCTTTTAACCCTTCCAAAATAATTCTTGCATTTTCTTTATAGTATTCAATATTTTTTCTTATTTCTTTTTGACCTTCTTTAGTATAAACTGCTTCTGCACCTCTTTGTGTTATATATGGCGTTCCATTAAATTTAGTGCATTGTCTTCTATTCCATAATTTATTTACTAAAATTTTATTTCCTGTTTCATCATAAGCATAAATAGTCTTAGGAATTACTGCATATCCGCATCTTACTCCTGTAAAGCCCGCCGTTTTTGAAAAGCTCTTAAATTCTATTGCAACTTCTCTTGC
>USTA01000251.1 GCA_900557475.1 uncultured Clostridium sp.
TATCCTTTTCTATCTCAGAAAGTTCCTTTTTAGCGTCTTCCCATTCTTTTTTGGCTTTTTCATTTGAAAAGTTAGAGTTAGAAGTTAGCGTATAAAGAGAATATCTAGTATACAAAGGAGGTTGTCTTAAAATAGCATAATATAATTCAGATAGAGGCGCTGTTAATTTTGCAAACCATATTGGCAATATAGTTTTAATTTTCTTTGTATTGTTAACTTCACTAATTATATCTAATAATTGTTTTATTTCAACATATTTATTTGATAATATATATGCTTCTCCTTTTTTTCCTTTGTAACATGCTTTCGCAATGCCATCAGCAACATCTCTAACATCTACAAAATCATATCCACCTTTAACACAAGCTGTTAATTTTCCATTGGCAAAATCAATTATTAATTGAGTTAAATGTGTATGTCCGAAATCATTTGGTCCTATAATTCCAGATGGATGGACTATACAAGCATTTAGATTTTTATTTTTTATCATTTCAAAAAAAATATTTTGCTGTTTCAGCTTTAGTTTTTGCATACATACCTTCAACGTTATCTGGATTAAAATCTGTTGTTTCTGTTATTACTTCATTATTTTCTTTTTCTTCTATTGCGTGAACACTACTTACATAAACAAGCTTTGCATTTATTTTTAATACATTATCTATAATGTTTTTCGTTCCACCAAAATTTACTTCATACATTTTGGAATCATGTTTTGACTTTATGAAAACAATAGCAGCACAATGTATAACATATACTTCTGCTTTTTCATTGATTGTAAAAATCTCTTTTAATGTTTCTTTATTTGTTACATCTCCATAGTATATTTTACAGTTCAATCCATTTAATGAGTTTAATTCATCATCAGGCAATACTAATGCCCTAACTTCATTTTGTTCTTCTTGTAACAGTCTTCTAACTACATTATTCCCTAAAAAGCCATTTGCACCTGTTACTATATATATCCTTTTCAACACTCTTACACCTCACTTTTTAGTCACATTTTTTTAATTTTTCAATTTCATCTTTCATATTTTTTGTTGCCATTTGGCTATTTGTAATTAAAGTACTTATGTCTTTCCCAAACCATTCTGGTAATTTTATTTCCTTCGCTTGTTTTTCATCTTTAAATTCTATTTCTGCAAAAATAATTCCTTCATAAATTCCATGAAAAATATCTATTTCTATTTTTAAATTATCTAGATATGGGATAATATATCTGTCTTTAGTTAATGTGTAAAAGTTTTCATTTATCTTTAGTGATTCATATTCTTCTTTTGTTATTTCCTTTTCAAATTCATTTACAGATATCCCTGTTTTCATGGTTTTTAAAGTATAAATATACTTCTCATTAATTTTCCTTTTTCTTATAGCTGTATATTTGTCTACATATAAATAGTCCTGTACAATCTCTTTTTTGTGATATTCTTTTGTAATCTTATTTATAATACTATTGCTATTTACCAAAAATCTTTTTTCTATTTCCATATTGCTATTAATTATATTAATAGATGTCTTTACCTACTAATATTTACTTCCTCCCTATATTAATTTTCTATATATTATCACATCATTTGTACAGTTTCAATATATAATTAAACTTGCGTGAAATTTTTTTCTTCTCCTCTCTTTATTTTTTTAATTTACTGGTATATAATATAAAAAACTCTAAACAAAGGAAGTATAAACTATGATAATTACTGAAAACAATCCAGAATATTTAAATTCATTTTTGCAATATTCTCTTACATATAAGAGAAAGTCTCCTGAATCAGTAAATCAATATAATTGTGATCTAACAATGTTTCTTAGATATATGAAGTATCATTTTAAATTAACAGATGAAAAAGATTTTTCCAATATACAAATAAAAGATTTTTCATTAGAACAGCTTTCAAAAATAACCCAAGATGATATTCATGCATTTATATCATATTTGTCAATAAATAGACGTTGTGGTCCTGCTACTTGTGCTAAAAGAATTTCTACAATTAGAATATTCTTTAAATATTTAACTATAACTACTAAAATGCTGGAAAATAATCCTGCTCAAAATTTAGAAACACCAAAATTAAACAAAAGATTACCTAAATATTTGACTTTGGAAGATAGTAAACAATTATTAAACAATACTTATTTAGATGAAGATAACAAAAATAAAGAGAGAGATTTTGCAATAATAACATTGTTTTTAAATTGTGGTCTTCGTTTGTCCGAGCTTGTAGGAATAAACATATCGGACATTAAATTTGA
>USTA01000252.1 GCA_900557475.1 uncultured Clostridium sp.
TGTTGATGTTAAAAATAGCTCTCCTTTTATTACTTCTAATTTATCCATATATTTTTCATCTAGTTCTGGTATTATATCTAATATTGTACCTTCTGTTTCTTTTTTAGTGTTGTATTCTAATGTGTTTTTTCCTGCTGATAATGTTTCTTCTAAAAAATTCTTATCTTCCATTATTTTTTCTGCCTTATACATTTCTAATTTTTCTTTATAGTTTGCTAGTTTATTCCCATCTACTGAAAGTTCTCCTCTTGAAATTATTCCGTTATTTCCTATGCTTAGACTTATTGCCACACCTGCTAAGACTAAAAGTACAATTATTGTTACGACCAATGCTACTAAGGTTATAGCGCTTTCACTTTTGATTATTAATTTTCTTATTTTCTCTACTTTTCTCATTTGCTTTTCTCCACTTCTTTATTTTTCATAATTTTTAATATAGCACAAAAAAGCCATATATTTTAGATACGTCTAAAACATACAGCTTCTTTGCTATATTTACATAAATTTATTTTATTAAAGCTTATGATATATATACAGCCTCAAAGCTTTTATGGATTTTCTTCATTTAATTTCTCCTTTTTTTACATTATACCATAATTTTGTATAGTTGGTTCACTTTTTTAATTTTATATTCTTTATTATACTAATATACAACGATAACCATGACGCCAGTATGCATCACCATAGAAACTATAAAATGCACTTAACCCTGCATTACTTCCATCACAACAATGTCCACCATAACTAAAGAATGCAGACACTCCTTCTGGATAATAAGAATAGCTTCCATACCAGCTGGAATTACCTTTTCCTTCACTAGATGTTTCACTTATACTATCTCCATATATTTTATCATTTAATTTATAATTTGTTGCAGCTTTTTCATTGCCATCTGCTCCTACATCTGAATAAGGATATACTGTTGCATATTTTGTACTCTTATCTTTTCCTATTACTACACTTGCTCCATACTTTTCTAAATATTGATTACCATTATTTATATAACTTGCATTTCTTTCCCATAAACCTCCACTCATGTCATATATTCCATATATGTTTCCTGTTGTTGATGAACTTAAATTATTCCCTAGATAATCATTCCATTCATTATTATTAGCATTGTATCCTGTTACAGCATATACACTTGCTAATTTATTACCTTGCTCTTTTGTAGTACTTACTCCTCCATTATTTAAGTTTTTATTATTTACTGCTATTTCTTTGTTTCCTATTCCATATTTTGAATCTCTTGCTAAATATGTGCATGCTCCCCATTCGCTATTTTTCATTAAATGACTATCTGTATCCAATGATAGTCCATATATATTTCCCGGCTCAGTTAATACTCTCGAGATATTATTAGAATCATTTATACTTATATAATTCATTGAATAGCTTGAACCTTGAAATGTTGGGTATTTTATCTTTTCTTTATTTGCTTCATATACTCCATCTAACCAATTTCTTGCTGGAATACTTGCATCATCCATTGCTTCGGAATTTACACCTTGTACTTCCATTAAGTAAGCAACTACAGTTTCTGTTGTATATACTACACTACTTTCTTTAACTGGTGCTTTATTTGGTACTTCTCCGCTTGTGGCATATGCTGCCTCAAATTTTGATACCCATATTCCAGCTAGCTCTTTGTCCCATCCTCCATTTCTAAATCCTATACTTGATTCATCTGTAAATGCTGGATGTAGCGTATATCCTGCCTCTGTGTCTACTTTTTCCTCTTTTGACCTACATCTTTTTGCTATTTGGATGTTTCCATTTTCATCACAATATTCATCTGTTGTTCCTTTTAAAAATACTACATCTGTTGTTTGAGTACTGCTATTTATCCTATATGCAAACCTTGGTATCCATACCCACAGACTTCCATCTTGTGTTTCTGCATTTGCCCACTTCTTATCTTTATATGAATACCAGTCTTTATCTTCTTTTGTTGTTTTTACTATTTCTCCTTTTTTAGAAATTGTTGCTTCATTGAATTTTACTGGTGTCATTCCTACTTTTAAATCTGGTTCATTTGGACCATGACATTTTTTTATTTCTACTTCTATTCTGCTTTCCCTATTTTTTCTTTCTTCATATATTTCCTGCATATCTCCATTATATATTTCTGATAGTTTCTCTGTTTCTTTTAATTGATTATTTCTTTTCGATGTTACATAAACTAAAAATGTTGATAATATTATTACTATAAAAAATATTACAAATATTACTATCATTGTTGCTGA
>USTA01000253.1 GCA_900557475.1 uncultured Clostridium sp.
TGCTTCTGTGTTGTACTGTTATTTTAATAATAAAATCTCTATATTTCTATATAAAAACATGTAAAAAATGGAAAAAAATGACACAGATATTCTATATTATGATGGTAGGATCATTTTTGTTGAGTTTAATTATCGGTTTATGTGGTGTGGTTGGTTTAATCAGAAATTATTGGGATGCAGGATCCCTTTCTATGCTAATATTTAGTCAAATTTCAGGAGGAATTTTTGTAAAAGAGTTACTAAAAAATGATTATATTTATTTATCAAAAAAGGAGTTGGAAAAGTATAAATTCTTGGGGAAAGGATTTTTTTTGACTGGCATAGTATTACTGCTTATGTTTTTAATAATCTATTTGTAATTGTTTGTAATGCTGGAAAAGGATAGAAATTAACCAAGCTTATAAAGCAATCAATTCTTCCGTCCTCCCGGAAATAAGAATGCCCAATGAAAATAATCATTTGGGGTCTCCTCATGTGTGGAACGATGGGAGGCATTTTGGGTACGGGTGGTGGTATACCAGTTGTTAGTGGACTTGTGGGAGGTACAGTTGGAGATTATGTTAAGGAATATGCAAAGACTGGAATACCTACTGATAAGGAGATAGAGGTGAGAAAAACATATAGTGAGGTAAGACGCAAATGAATACCTTTATTACGTATAAGAATTTACTTAGTATAAAGTTCATTTTATTGTTGTGTGGAAGTATTATCTTTATTATAAAAACGGTGAGTGTATATCAGGAAAAACATAGAAGTTGGAATATTCTTACTAAAGTTTTTTATGTTTTAAGTATGGGGTTATTTGCAACAGAAGCAATCATTGTAATTATGGGTGTTATTGGAATATTAGTGAAGGATTGGGATGTGATAGTAATAATTATGATGGTTATTGATGGGATTGTTAGGGGAATGTTTATGAGAGAATTAACTATGAATAAAGGAGTTCAATATACAAAAGAAGAATTAAGAAGATATGAGATTTCTCAAAAATGCCTTTTTGGAGGGAGTATTATATTATTCTTTTTGATGATGATCATATATTTGTAATTATGTATTATGAAAAATGTGTAGTAGATAAAATGACCGAACTGCCAAAAACACTGAGCGAATACTATGGATATGGAGGAACCGCCTCTAAAATCTTCTTCAAAGAAGAAGGAGTGGTAGGGATCGGCATGGCACTTAACGATATTCAAAAGGACAGCAGACTGTATAGCGGATGGAACAGATATCGTGCTTGGGGAGCTGATTTAACTCCGATCATTGCAGGGATAGCTGGTGGTGGTGCTGGTTCCATATTTGGGGTGCCGGCTGCAGGCGGAATTCTTGGAGGAATAGGTGGAGATTACCTTAAGGAATATGTAAAAGCAAGAATCCCTACTGATAAAGAAGAAGAAGTTAGAAAGTATTATCAGGAGGTAAAGAGGTAATGGAAAACTTTATTCTTGATAGTTTTGGAGCAACTATAAAATTGACGATCTTTTTATGTATGATTGTAATTTTTATAGTAAAAAGTATGCAGTTTTATATGAAGCAACATGAGTTTTGGAGTATGCAAGTCAAATTATTA
Organism: uncultured Clostridium sp.; assembly: GCA_900557475.1. Classification (GTDB taxonomy): domain Bacteria; phylum Bacillota; class Clostridia; order TANB77; family CAG-508; genus CAG-793. Next base: position 1,571 of record USTA01000253.1, read on the forward strand.
TATATTTTATTCATAAGCCTATATTTGGGAGGGAATATAGTCATCATAGGTGGTGTTACTGGAACACTTACGATGAATTGGGGCAGTATAGCTGTTTGTATGATAATTATAGGTACAATTGTGGGTGGTATTTTTGTTAGAACATTGAGAAAACGCTATGCAATGCACTTTTCAAAACAAGAATTAGAGAAATATGGGTTTGCGGAAAAAGGTCTTTGGATAGGAGGTATTGGGTTAATGGTTATTGTATTAATAACGTATCCATGTTGGTGAAGAAAAGACTAACCGATAAAGAGAAAGAGGTCCGATTGTTATATCGGGAGGTAAAAAAGTAAATGGAGAAAATATTACATCAAATCCTAATAAATATATATGATTGGCGTATGTGGGTGGTTTTAATTTGTATTCCACTACTGTTTGCAGGGAGTATTTATAGTTGCATACAGAAAAGACATGATTGGGGACGAAAAGAGATTGTATTGAATATGGTACCTATATGGGTATTTTTATTGGGAGGCGGATTGGTATTTGCACATGTACTTGATTTGGTGGATTTTTGCACCAATGTGATTGGTGGGATACTTATGGGGGTTGGGAGTGTGATTAATGGGATGTTTGCAGTTATGGAAATGAAGAAGGTGGAGAATGTAAGAAAGAGGATGAAATATGAAGC
>USTA01000254.1 GCA_900557475.1 uncultured Clostridium sp.
TAAAAAAATTTAAGCAGATTAAATTTTAAGAAGCATATTTCCAAAAAGTCCTTCTCGAATTGCATTTTGTTATAAGTATAGTCACTGCTCTTTGGCTATATTTATGTATTTGGGCTAATGCATTCAATTCCTCTTTTTGGAGTAATTTACATGAATAGAATGAAGAAGGCAAAAGAAAGGTAAACCGACAGTATAGCCGATTTTACCCTTCTAAATTTAATTCAGTTATTTGTTATTTAACGAATTTATCATCTATTAGCCCTCTAGATTTTATTTCCGTACATTTATATACTTTAATTAGTATATCATTTTTGTGTTAAGCTTGTCAACGCTTTTTGCAAATTATTTTTGCAATCTCTCATAACTGATATATTATTTTGTAATAGTTATGCTAAGCTGTTCTCCACCACTCGCATTTCTAATTGTAATTTTATTGGCTGTAATAGTAACGTTTACCTTGTTTCCTTTTCCTTGCTGTGCTGATTGATTTCCACCATATGATGTCCAACCATATAACCAGCTTGTTTCAGATGTTGTCCATTCACCACTCATTGCTGTACTTGCTGCATTGTATCCCTCATTGTATCCTGCGCTGTGCCCATTGTTATAATTTTGGTCATATTGTGCTTGTGTATATTTATATCCGGTAAAATTATTAATATCTTGTATTCCCGCTCTTATTTCCGGATATGCAATATTTTCTGCATTTGTCACATAAGCTCCCTGTGGGATTCTAAAATATAAATATGTGCCATCTCCACCAATTGAAATAGCCGCTGTTTTTCCCGGCATATTTGCCATTGTTCCTACTAATCCTACTCCGTTTGAATTAGAAAATGTCCTTCCTGCGAGTACTTCTGAAACGCTTGCATTTCCTGTTGCTTGTTTTGCTTTTAATGTTTCTATTTGTCTATTTAAGTCCGCTATTTGATTATTTAAATTTGTTACTGTGCTTTCTAAGTTTTTTATTGTTTCATCTTTTCTCGCTATTTCTTGATTTTTTGATGTTATTTGCCCTTGAAGGTCTGCTATTTGCTCTTTTTGTGCTTGCACCTGATTATTTAGGTCTGTTATTTGTTTATTTAAATCTGCTATCTGTTTTTCTAATTCTGCTTTATTTGCTTTTTCGTTTGCTAGTTGCTGTTCTAAACTTGCTATTGTATTTTGTAGCTCTTTTATTGTATTTTCTAGCGGCTTTGTATCTGGGCATTCTGGGCATGTTCCTCCTGTGCCTCCGCTTCCTCCTGAACTACTTCCATTTCCAGCATTGTCTATTTCTCCTGCTGCCAAATTCATTGCCTCTTCTTCTGCTATACTTGCATTTTTTGCTTTATCTCTTGCTAGCTTCGCTCTTGCTATTATTCCATTTTCCCCTACTGCTAAATTTAGTGTTATTGCTGCTAATATTAGTAGTACTATTATTGTAACTACTAACGCTAACATTGTTACTCCTTTTTCTTTTCTTATTTTATTCATATTTCTCTCCTTTTTATATTATTTTTGTCTCTTTTCTTAATTTTATTCATTTATACTCTACCACATTTTGTTTTATTGTTTTAACTTTGTGCCCATAAATAATTTCAATCATGACAAAAAACTATGCATTTTAGGTTTAACTAAAACACATAGTTTCCTATGTTTACATAAGCTCGTTTTATTAAAACTTACGATATATATATATATATATACAGCCCCAAGGCTTTCAGCCTTTTTGTTCATCTTGTTTTTCTCCTTTAGCTATATTATACACTAGGCTAAATATCAATTCAAGATATTATCAGTTGAAATAGAAGTCCAAATAAATTTACAAATTGTTATCTTCTCTTTCATTTATCTTACTATGAAACATTTGAAATTTTAGAATCTTTCATAAAAGTACATGTGTAGTAGACTGATCCAGATGGTGGGCCATAATCATTAGCACTATAAATTTCTAGTTTTACATTGTTATATTTTGATATATCTAAAAATATGACTGATTCCATTGATGATTGATTTCCTGCATTTCTATAATGAAATAGCGAACTCAAGTTTCCCCACTCATCATTTTTATAGACACTATCATCCAATCTTAGCCTATAATTTAGACCATTTGCATCATTATCTGCAATTATATATAGAAACATATATTTATAATTTGATGTATCCTTATCAATAATATAATTTCCTGATTTCTCAGGATATGCAGCTCCTTTATTAGGAATTTCTCCCCATCTATAT
>USTA01000255.1 GCA_900557475.1 uncultured Clostridium sp.
AATAATTAATTTGATATTCACAAATTTAATTTGCACTTTAAGAGTATATTCAGTAATTTCAATGTATAAATACATTATAAATTTTATATAATGTTTGAATATTAAAAAGTTCAGACGCTTAGTAAATGCAATATTCACAATTTATATTTTCGAATATTGTACTAATGCTTCTGAACTTTTATTAATTATGCTATGTGTCTTATATCCTGAGATATCTTTGCTATAAACTCTGAATTGGTTGGTCTGTTTTTCTCCTTACCTTCATGTAGTTCAAACTGTTTTTTAATTGGATTGTCTTCATTTACATTCCATGCTACTTCTATCGCGTGTCTTATGGCTTTTTCTACTCTCTGAGCTGTAGAATTATGTTTTTTAGCCACATCCGGATACAATATTTTTGTTACTGCGTCCAAGGACTCATCATTATTTAGTACTTCTGTTATTGCTGTAATCATGTACCTATATCCTTTTAGTCTTGCCGGAATTCCTACCTCGTTCAGTTTCTTTGAAATAACTGTTTCCATTTCTTCAAAATTAAAGACATTATATTTGTGTATATTTTTCTCTGTATAAACAGTCCCTGTCTCCATGATTTCATTCATGCGCCAATATATCTTTTTAATTTTTTCACTTACGATATTTTCATCATATGGTTTTGTCAAAACATAATCTACTTTTCTGTAGAACGCTTCGCTTACAAGCAAGTCACTTGTAATAGGTGTGGTCATTATCAACTTTACATCATTGTTAATGCCACTCTCATTCATCTTATCAAGCAATGTATATCCATCATACACGGGAAGTAGCAAGTCAAAAATAACAATATCTATTTGTTCTCTTTGATATATTTCAAATGCCTCCTTGCCATTATCTACTATTCCTATGATGATAATGTCCTTATCTTTGCTTAATTTCTGTACCAATTTTTGTCTAACAACCACCTGATTGTCAGCCACTAACACTTTCAGTTTTTTGTTGTGCATTATTTACCCCTAATCCTCCTATTAATTTTTTCTTATATTACAAAACCTATATATAAGCATTTTCAATTAAAAAGTATTGCTTTTTAAAATACTCAAATTTATAATATATCGTATATGAAAACAAAAAAAGACATTACATTGAACCGATTTTATGTTAAAAAAGGTTTATATGTGCATTTTATTACCTAAAAAAGGGGATTGCTATGAGAAAGAACAACGAAGAAAACTCTAAGACTCAGGAACTCGAAACACTACATAACATTATTTTGGACAATCTAAACGAAATGCTAACCATTAATCAATGGTCCATAAAAAAACTTGCAGACACAGCAGATTTACCTTATGAATCTGTTAAAAAATTACTTGCCGGAAAAATTAAAAATCCTACTGTCTATACTCTTTATAAAATCTGCACCGCACTTGGCTGCGGCATTGATCAGTTGATGGAAACAGGTATAGAATTTGGCATTGGAACTTCATGTCTGCCTGAGCGATCCCAAATATTACTTCAGGAAATTGCTACATTTGAAAGCAAACTTCATTTTTATAATAAATCCGCAAACACTGATAATATAACGGTTTTAGTACCTACAGGTCGAATTGAAGACGGTATGATTTTTGACAGCATCTCCACTGAATCAGTTGATATTTCTGCATATGACGATGAATACAAAAATATAATTATGTGTGGAATTAAAATACTTGGTCGAAAGCTTCATCCTACATATTTAAACAATGATATTTTGTTAGTTGCCAAAGACAGATATCCTTTAAATGGGGAAGTAGGCATTTTTTTAATAGGTCATAAAGTATATATTAGAAAATACTCAATTGGTTTTTCTATTAGTTTAGAACCTGTAAACAGAGTCGGAGAACCTATCATAATCACTAATCTGGATGATGTTCACTTTTTTGGAAGAGTAGTAACTGTTTTAAGAAAATAATACTGTTTCTTTATCAAAGAAATATCAATATTTTCTCCAATTACACATTTTTTTACATATTTGTTTAATATTATATTGTTGCATTCTGTCAACAATTGTATTATTATAATAACTGAAAAAATTTTAAGGAGGCAATCACAATGGCTTACAAAATTAATGATGGTTGCATCGGTTGTGGTGCATGTGCAGGCGCTTGCCCAGTTGGCGCTATTAGTGAAGGAGATGGCGTTTTCGTTATCGACGAATCTGCATGTATCGAATGTGGAGCTTGTACAGGTTCTTGCCCAACAG
>USTA01000256.1 GCA_900557475.1 uncultured Clostridium sp.
GAATAACATACGATATATTAATTGATGTTAAATCTGCTTCACTTGCAAAAGGAAATAATGCAGGAAAAGGATCTAACCTCACTTCATTCCGTAAAATACGTCCTTTTTACATAAATAATCCTGATGCATTCTTTTTTATTCTATCAATAGAACATCAAAGTATTATTAATAATAATAAATGCTACGGTTTTCACTTAGTAGATTGCAACATTTTTGATTTAAAATATGTTTCTAAAAATGAATTAAAATTCAATACTGCCATGGGGGACCAATTTCAAATCTCAAACAGTATGAAAGTCACTCAGACCGAACGTACTACAGATGAATTCATCGCATTAATCGATAACATGTTCCTCGATAAATATACTCAAGACAAACTTGATAAACTTATTGCCACCGAAGAAGCCAATCATTACACAGCACTTATTTCTGAGGACATAATTAACATCCTTTCCGAAAACGAACCTTTAGCAAAAACAAATATTCTATTCTACTTAGAAAAATTATATCCAAATATTTCTAGTACTCAGTTAAATAAATCAATAAAGCTGTTAAAAGATTCTAACCGTATCCAAACCATCAATCGCATAGACTACATAATTGTCAAATAAAAACTCCTGGGAGTCATATCTATGGCTCCCTCCTTACTTGCAAAATTCCATTTTATTCTTACCATTGATAAATATCTCCGTAACTTTTTCATACTGTTACAATCTAGTCTCACAGATATCTTCAAAAAGGCGATGTCCCAATACTATATCAACCACAAAAAAGGATTATGCAACGCACAACAAGTGTAACTCTGAAGTAGCCGAAAAATTCATCAGATGTTATCTTTGACAGACAGTCATTGCCACATTCAGAATTCGCAAGGATGATAAACAAGCAGACGCTGTCACTTTTCACTACAATCGTCATGAAAATGATAAATACATCCAGCAATCATTTAATCCGACATATCCCAGAAACCATTTTAGAACGATTAGGTATGAGATTAGTCATGCACGTCACCTCAAAATCATTAAAAATCTCTACCCAGCAATTTTAAGCATGAAACAACATGCTCTGCGTAACTTTAGCAAATGATACGTAGCTATAGCTATCCTTTCTTCGTTTGGATATAATCCATTCAAGCGTTCAAATCGCAAACAGGAACTGTATTTTCTGGAACTTTACTATAAACATTAGTGTATCTTCCTCGAATAAATGTATGAGAAAATAATGTCTAAAGCTCGTATATAATAGTCTTCTGCATAATCTTGAGGAGTTAAAAGGCATTTCTACGTTTTCATGCATAATAGCAGTATAAACATTTTACAGTGAAATAGCTATAATTTCTACATAGTTTTTAGGATACGTATAATTTTGGTAATCCGTTCCTAAAGTCTGTACAGAAATACAAATTTATCTTTAAATTTTATTCAGTTTATAGAGTACAATTTATCTCACAAAAGACCCTCAGCAAATTTCGTCCTCAACAATTATGATTATCTCTTTTTTATTGCTTCTTAGGTTTATTAGTCATTTCGGCAAATTGCATTAAATTTTGGAATAATTTTGGATTTTTAATCAACTCGGGTAACAACGTTTTCATCATAACAACATCCGTAGATTCTTCTTTTTGGGCATTATTTAAGCTTGTTTGCATTATTGCTTGTATCGTTTCTGTATCTTTTTTATTTATTTGCTCTTTTAATTCAGTAATAGAATCTTGAATTTGATACAGCATAGTAAGAATACTTTGAAAAAAAAGCTGCTTATTGTTTTCTTCATCTTGTCCCAATGCATTAGTTTTGTTCTCAAAAGAAAAGGTCCCTATTGTTTGTTCTAAACGTTTCTTAGTTTCTTCTACATTATCTAAATCGGTTAGATCATACTCGAATGTTCTTACTGTGTTTACATCAAATGGTATAGTTTCGCCTTTCTTTTTTAAGTGAATAATCGGCTTGTCTGTACATTTTCTATATCCCATTTCAAAAAAAACATTAGGATTATGCCCCGAAATGTCAGCTATGACAAGCTCCGATGATAAAAGCTTATCAATAATGGTTTGTGTAATTGAATCAGAATCGTTAATTTGGTCTACGCGTACAGGTTCAAAACCACAACTTTTACAAACTGGGCTAATGATATATTTAAATAGCTTATCCGCATTAATTCTTATTTCACTTCCTACATCTCCAATAGGAGATACCACAAAACAAGTTTTCATAAAA
>USTA01000257.1 GCA_900557475.1 uncultured Clostridium sp.
TAGGAACAAAGTTAGCTAAAGAATAGCTAACTTTATATTTACCTATTGTAAAAAATTGATTTTTGTGTTATATATTACTTGTTTAAATATATGATTTATTGGGGGAATTATATTGGATAAATTCGTAATTAAAGGAAAAACTAGATTAAAAGGTGAAGTAGAAATTAGCGGTGCTAAAAACGCTGCTGTTGCAATACTTCCAGCAACATTATTAATAGATGGTATAACAACTCTTGACAATGTTCCTAATATTAGTGATGTGAAAATTATTTGTGATATTTTAAATGAATTAGGTGCAATAGTGACTTGGACTGGAGAACATTCATTAACAGTAGATGCCAGAAATCTAACTTGCAGTAATACACCTTTAGATAAAACCAGTAAATTCAGAGCCTCTTACTACTTATTAGGTTCTCTTCTTGGTAGATGTGGTAGTGCAGAAGTTGGACTTCCTGGAGGATGTAATTTGGGTGCAAGACCAATTGACCAACATATAAAAGGCTTTGAATTATTAGGTGCAAAAGTTGATGTAACTCAAGGAAAAATTACAGCAAAAGCAAAAAAATTGAAAGGCACTTCTATATATTTTGATGTTGTCTCTGTTGGGGCTACAATAAATTTAATTTTAGCTTCCGTGCTAGCATCTGGTACTACTGTATTAGATAATGTTGCTAAAGAGCCTCATATTGTTGATGTTGCAAATTTTTTAAATGCTGCCGGAGCTGATATTAGAGGAGCTGGAACCGATACAATAAAAATAAATGGAGTAAAAAAGCTAAAAGAAGTTTCTTATTCTGTTGTTCCTGACCAAATAGAAACTGGTACTTTTATGTTAGCAGCAATTGCATCTAAAGGAGATATTTTAATAAAAAACTGCATTTCTGAACATATGGATTCTTTATCTGCTAAAATTTTAGAGATGGGTGGAAAAATAGAAGATTATGGTGATTCTATGAGGGTTTCTGCAATTTCTAATCCATTACCAGTTAATATAAAAACATTACCTTATCCAGGCTTTCCTACTGACCTTCAACCGCAAATGGGTATAACTTTAGCTTTAGCTTCTGGTACAAGTATTATTAATGAAAGTATATGGGAATCCAGATTTCAATATACAAATGAATTAAATAAAATGGGAGCTAAAATAACTGCTCAAGGAAAAACAGCTATATTTGAAGGAGTAAATAAATTAGTAGGTGCTCCAATCTATGCAACTGACCTTCGTGCTGGTGCTGCACTTTTAATTGCTGGTATAGTAGCAGAAGGTACCACTGAACTATATAACATTCATTATATTGATAGAGGATATGAACATATTGAAGATAAGTTTAGACAATTAGGTGCAAATATACAAAGAATAACTGAAGAATGAGGATATACTAATGTTTCAATTTTGTAATTTATATAGTGGCAGTTCTGGAAATTGTTCTTATGTGGGAACAGATAATGTTAATCTTTTAATTGATTGTGGAGAAAGTCAGAAAAAAATTAATGAAGCATTACAAAGCATAGGAAAAGATTTGTCTCAAATAAATGGAATTATTGTTACACATGAGCATAGTGACCATGTAAAAAATTTAGGTGCTATTTCAAAAAAATATGATATACCAGTTTATGCAAATATAAAAACTTATGATAATATGCCAGAACAAACCAATTTACTTACTGAAAAAAATAAAAATATTTTTTCAACAAATGATACTTTTGAAATTGGTGATTTAAAAATTCATCCTTTTCACATTCCACATGATTCTAGTGATCCATGTGGATTTAATATATATAATAATGAAAAAAAAATAAGTATAGCAACAGATATTGGACATATGGATAATTCTATATTACATAAATTAGAAGGAAGCAATTTTTTATTATTAGAATCTAATTATGAACCTGAAATTTTAAAATATGCAAAATATCCATATTATTTAAAACAGAGAATTTTAGGGCCTAATGGTCATTTATCTAACCAAGAAGCTGGTTATACTATATTATCTTTATTATCATCTGGAGTAAACAATATTATGCTAGGACACCTTAGTAAACAAACTAATTTCCCTGAACTAGCATACAAAACAGTTATGGAACAAATTATTAGTAATTCTAATAATAATAATAACTTATCATTGTGTGTAGCAAGTAGATTAAAACCAAGCAAAATAATAAATTTATAAAAAGTAATGAATATCATTACTTTTTTATTTTTAATA
>USTA01000258.1 GCA_900557475.1 uncultured Clostridium sp.
TGCTCTATGACAAGTTCCAAAAGCATCATTTACATATATTTCAGCTAATGAAGCAAGTTCTTTGCTTAAGCTATCATCATTTTTTTCTTCTCTTGGGTCGAATCTAACATTTTCAAGAAGTACTATTTCTCCTTCCTTCATGTTTTCTGTTAGCTCTTTTGCAGAGTCTTTTGTAACATCTTCTGCAAGCTTAACTTCTTTTCCAAGTTCATTAGCAAGCTCTTCTGCTACTGGCTTTAATGAAAACTCTGGTTTTACTTCTCCTTTTGGTCTTCCCAAATGAGAACATAAAATTAGTTTTGCACCATTTTCTAATAAATAATTTATTGTTGGTAAAGCTGCTACGATTCTAGTTTTATCTGTTATATTTAAATTTTCATCTAATGGAACATTGAAATCACATCTTAGTAAAACTTTTTTTCCAGCCACATCAATATCTTTTACTGTCTTTTTATTCATGTTTTGTCTCCCTTCTAATTTTCTCTTTAACTAGTCTTTTGAAGCCATATAGCAAGCTAAGTCAACTAATTTATGTGCATAGCCCCATTCATTATCATACCATGCAACTAATTTAACAAATGTATCTGTTAAACCAATTCCTGCTTTTGCATCAAATATAGATGTATGTGTATCACTTACAAAATCTGAAGAAACTACATCTTCATCAACATATTCTACAATTCCTTTCATTGAACCTTCTGCTGCTTCTTTCATAACTTTACAAATTTCTTCATATGTTGCTGGTTTTTCTAAGTTACATGTTAAGTCAACTACTGAAACATCTAATGTTGGTACTCTAAATGACATTCCTGTTAGTTTTCCGTTTAATTCTGGAATAACCTTTCCTACTGCTTTTGCAGCCCCTGTTGATGATGGTATTATATTTCCTGCTGCTGCTCTACCACCTCTCCAATCTTTTTTAGACGCTCCATCAACTGTTTTTTGTGTTGCTGTTGTTGCATGAACTGTTGTCATAAGACCATCTTTGATTCCAAAATTATCATGGATAACTTTAGCAAGTGGTGCTAAACAGTTTGTTGTACAAGATGCATTTGATACTATATTCATACTTGGGTCATATGTTTCGTTATTAACTCCCATAACAAACATTGGTGCATCTTTAGAAGGAGCACTAATAACTACTTTTTTAGCTCCTGCTTCTAAGTGAGCTCCTGCTTTTTCCATTGTTGTAAATGCACCTGAGCATTCTAATACATAGTCTACTCCATCTTTTCCCCATGGAATATTATGTGGATCCATTTCGTTATATACTTTTATTTCTTTACCATTAACTGTTAAAGTATTTTCTTCTCCCTTTATTTCTCCTGCAAATCTTCCATGAACTGTATCATATTTAACCATATATGCCATGTAGTCTGCTGATATAAATGGGTCATTTATTGCTACTACTTCTACATCTCCTTTTTCTAAAGCAGCTTGAAATGCTAGCTTTCCTATTCTTCCAAATCCATTAATTCCTATTTTAATTGACATAATAAAAACCTCCTTATTAATAGTGTCAAAATGACACTATTATTTTATAACAAAAAAGAACACATTTCAAGTGTTCTTAATGTATTATTTTCAATATTTACCCATTTATTCAATTATAAAGAAACTTTAACATCTTGTTCTTGATTCTCGTTATCAAATCTTAAACTATATGGTCTTAAATGGAATCCATTATCAAAATAAATTTCTTGTGTCCAAAAATCACGTACTTCTTTAAATATTCTTTGTTGTTTTGGAGTTATTTCAACAACTATGTCTTGAAATAAGAAATTTTTAAAACTTGTCCATGCACTTACTTTTGCAGGAACTTGCGTATAAACAGAAGACTTATTTTCATTGTTTTCATTATTTTCCATTTGTATCTCCTCCTTTGTTACCCATTTTTATATATTCCTACTATACTACAACAATTCTATTTTGGCAAGTATATTTTTAATCTTTTATATTACATTTGTGTTACAAGTGAATATTGCTTTATAAAAGTATATGACTTTCCAATTCCTTTCTGGTTTTGATAAATCCATGAAAAAAATTGCAGCAAATTTAAAATCACATTATTTTTTCAAAAAACCGTATAAGTATTAAAATTATAATACTTATACGGTTTTATATTTTGGCAGGGGTAGAAGGATTTGAACCCTCACGCACGGTTTTGGAGACCGGAATGCTACCATTAACATCATACCC
>USTA01000259.1 GCA_900557475.1 uncultured Clostridium sp.
CCACAAATTAAACAGCTTTTTACCAAGGCTGCTCAGGATAGTTTGAATACAAAACAAACATTAATGACTTTCTTAGAAAATTAGGAGGATTTATGGACGAGAAAACAATGGTTAATGATGTGCTAGAAAGCACAAAAGCTGGCTTGACTGGTTATCAAACAGCTATAAGCGAAACTGAAAATATGCAATTAAGGCAAACTCTTCAACAATTAAGGGACGGAAATGAAGGTTTCCAATATGAACTTTTCAAAGTTGCTAAGTCAAAAGGATATTATAAACCTGCTGACCCTGCCGATATGACTGAAGTTCAAAAAATAAAAAATGAATTAAGTTAAAAAATTAAAAGCAGTTTATATAGATTTTTCTAAATAAACTGCTTTTTAATTAATATAAATAATTTTGAGGATTTACTGCTCTTCCATTATATCTAATTTCAAAGTGTAAATGATTTCCTGTTGAAATTCCTGTTGAACCCACTGCTGCTATAACTTGTCCTTGCGAAACTTTCTGTCCAGTTCTAACATACAATGCACTACAATGCGCATAAAGAATTATTACTGAATTATTTGATTTTACAGCAACTGTATTTCCATATCCACTATATCCATTTGTATTTGAACCATATCCTGAAAATATTACAGTTCCCTCTGCTGATGACATTATAGCTGTTCCTGCTGGTGCTGCTATATCTAAGCCTTTATGATTATCTCTAGATCTAATTCCAAATCTTGAACTTATTGTACCAGAAATAGGTTTTACTAATGATACACCTAAGTTTGTTGGTACACTTGGTCCTGGATTGCCACCTTTAGGTGCTTTTTTATATGTGGCACTTGCTTTTTTTACAGGTTCTTTTTTCTTATATAAATTTGCTACACAAGTTTCAATAGGTGTATATTCTTTTTTCTCAGTAGAATATTTTTCCACAATTCCTATCTTATCTGCATTTGTACTAGACTTTTCTTTTAATTGATTTACAACATCTTCAGCTTCTGAAAATTCAGCAACATATGCCTTTTCTTCATCATCCTCTGTTATTGCATAATATTTATAGTATGGTGTTCCTGATGAGGTTACTTTTTGAAAAATTTCATCATCGTTTGTTTCTATTCCCTTTTTCAGCAAACATGCTTTGTATTCTGGCATATCTTTTACCTCTACAAATGCAATTTCACTGTTATCTCCTGAATTTATATAATCATTAATTCTCTTTTGTAAACTAATTTTGTTTTGTGTATAACCTATTATTTCTCCATTTAGGCTTACACTATAAGTTTGCTTATATGAAACCTTTATTATTCCTAGTATTACTACTGCTGCAATTGTCAAAATAATAGCTAACTTTACTATCTTTCTAAAACCTATCACAGCTTTTTTTAAGGTACTAATTGGACTCCCCTCCTTAAATAAAATTATACTTTTTTAGTTATACCATATTAGCTAAAAAATGTCTAGTGTAATTTATTGGTAACTAACGCATTTGCCAGCTTTTTAAGCCTATCTATGGTCATATTATTTTTTTATCTTCTAATTACTAATTTGTCAAATTTACTATTTATGTAACCTTCTAATTTGGTCATAAAGACTTCTGCTTTTATGTCTTTTTTGGCAACCATATCTAGTCCTTTTTCCCAACTCGCTGTAAGTTTTGGGTTTAACATATCCGGCATTGACATTTTTACAATATCATATATATATTCACCTTTTTGGCTTGGAACTATTATTTGTGTCTTCGTATTTATTTCTATATATTTAATTTTTTCTAGTTTCTTTATTATTTCTGCTCTAGTTGCACTTGTCCCAATTCCTGCACCTTTTATTTGTTCTCTTAATTCTTCATCTTCTATAAGCTTCCCTGCATTTTCCATCGCCAAAATTATCGAACCTGAATTATATCTAGTAGGAGGAGTCGTCTCTGATTCTTTTATGCTGTAACCTTCTATTGCAAGTTCTTCTCCTTTTTTCACATTAATATTTTCTATATTTTGCTCTTCCTGGTTACCTTTTTTCAATATATCCAAGTAACCTTTTTTAGTACAAATTTTTGTACTTGCATAGAATTTCTCTCCGTCTACATTTATTGTTACATTCATTTTATTAAACTCTGCTGCTGGATAAAATATAGCTAAAAATCTTTTTACAATTAAATTATATACCTTTTTTTGCAATTCTGGTAGTTTTTCTAAATTTTCATATC
>USTA01000260.1 GCA_900557475.1 uncultured Clostridium sp.
ATATAATAGACTAAAATGAAACATAATAATTTAAATTAAATATAAATAATATAAAATAATGTAAAGGAGAAGGATATGTGTACAGCAATAACATATAAAACTAAGGATTTTTATTTTGGACGTACATTGGATAATGATATGTCATATAAGGAAGAGATAGCAATAGTTCCGAGAAATTATGAGTTGAAATTTAAGAAAATGGACAGCATTAAAGAACATTATGCAATAATTGGAATGGCACATGTTTCAGATGGGTATCCATTATATTATGATGCAATTAATGAAAAAGGATTGGGAATGGCAGGACTAAACTTCGTAGGGAATGCGCATTATGAAGGCTTCAATAATGCGAAAGACAATATTGCTCAATTTGAATTTATTCCATGGATTCTTGGACAAGCAGAAAATGTAAAAGAAGCAAGAATATTAATTGAAAAAATAAATTTAATAAATCTTAGTTTCAATAGTACTCTACCAGTAGCTGAATTGCACTGGATTATTGCTGATAAAGATGAATCTATAACAGTAGAGTCGGTAAAAGAAGGAATTAAAGTTTATGATAATCCAGTTGGGGTTTTAACGAACAATCCAACATTTGATAAGCATTTGTTTTCATTAAATAATTATATGCATTTATCACCTAAGGAGCCGGACAATACATTTGCAAAAGATTTAGAGTTAAATAGGTTTTGCAAAGGTCTAGGTGCGATAGGATTACCAGGTGACTTATCTTCACAATCAAGATTTGTTAGGGCATCTTTTGTTAAAATGAATGCAGTTTCGGAGGACTCAGAAATGTCTAGTGTAAGTCAATTTTTTCATATTATGGAGTCAGTTTCACAACCAAGGGGAGCATGTGATTTAGGAAATGGAAAGTATGAAATGACAATTTATACTTCATGTGCAAATGCTACTAATGGAATTTATTATTACACAACATATGATAATCACCAGATTACAGCAGTAGATATGAATAAAGAAAACTTAGATTCGGAAAAAGTTATATGTTATCCGATAATTAATAAAGAGGAGATTAAGTATCAAAACTAATAATATTTAGTTTTAAATATTATATAAAAATTAGGTAAATATAACAAAAAAGATATGAAAGATTTTAATAAAATTTAAAATTATATCATGTCTTTTTTAGTATATAAAGACTTCTGTATAAAATAATAGGGGTAGAGCACGATTTACTAGAAGTTTGGTAAATGAACTGGAGTGCGGATCGAGAGTATTTTTTATAAATAACATTAACAATAACGAAAAAATTTCAAAAAAATAGCGAAAAAATATTGTATAATTTTGGAGAATGTAGTAGAATTTGGATGTAAAAGGGGAAAATAGATAAAAACTTTTAATGAACTTCTAGAAAATAAAAAGTTCTAGGAAACTAGAACTTTTTTCACCTAAGTGAAACCAATAAATTTGGCATTAAAGGTTTTACCTTATTTTAACTCATTATGCTATTTTAGATAGAAATTTAATAGCAACTTCAATATAACATAAATTTATGGAGGAGTCAATATGGAAAAAGAAAAAATATATAATATTGGATTAGATATTGGCGTTGCTTCTGTTGGATGGTGTGTAACAGATGAAAACAGTAACATATTAAAAAAAGGAAACCGTCATATGTGGGGAGCAAGGCTTTTTGATGAAGCAAAAACAGCAAAAGACAGAAGAGTGTTTCGAGAATCTAGGAGAAGAATTGCAAGAAGGAATGAGAGAATAAATATACTTCAAAGTCTTTTTTTAGAGGATATGGAGAAAGAATATCCTAACTTTTTTCCTATGCTAAGAGAATCATATAAAGTTCCAGAAGATAAAACCATATCAACTTCAATAAATGGAACAAAATACAACTTATTTTCAGATGAAAAATTTAATGACCATAATTATTTCAAAAGATTTCCTACAATTTATCACTTAAGAGAATATTTAATAAAGGAAACAAAGCAAGTTGATATTAGACTTGTTTATTTGGCGATACATCATATTATTAAATACAGAGGAAATTTTTTATATGAAAGCGATTTTGCAGATAATATTAAAGAGGTTGGCAAAAGTACAAACATAATAAATAAATACTTGAAGGATAATTTTGAAGTAGATTGCAAAAAGAATAATGAAGAGCTATGTGATATATTAAAAAATAAATCTTTATCAAAGGCAAATAAAAAAGAAGAACTAATAA
>USTA01000261.1 GCA_900557475.1 uncultured Clostridium sp.
AACACAAAGGATTATTCCCTTGTGTTTACTCTTTCCATCCGCTTATATTAGATCTCTTAATTGCTCCAATTATATTACTTCTAGAAAACTTATATTGTTTTTCAAATCCCTTAAGTAATTCTAATGCATATTCCCTTTTAGAAGAACCATCCATAGGGCATAACTTCGGCATTGTTTCTATTCCTGCTCTTTTTATAAAACTCTTTATATCCTTTTCCTTAGTATATACTAGTGGTCTTATAAGAGACATATTGCTCCTATCCATATAACTTGTTGGTGATATTGTAGCAATCTTTCCAGCATATATAATATTTAATAAAAATGTTTCTATAACATCATCTTCGTTATGACCTAGAGCTATTTTATTACATCCATACTCCTTTGCAATTGAATTTAACATTCCTCTACGTAAATTGGCACATAAAGAGCATGGATTTTTTTCTTTTCTTATATCAAATACAATTTCCTTTATATCACTTTTTGCAATATGCAATTCTACCTTTGCATCATTTGCAACTTTATTTAATAAGTCTGTATCAAATCCTTCAAATCCTGGATTTATATTTATTGCCATTAAATCAAATTTCTTAGGATAAAATATTTGTAAATTTTTAAGAGCATACATTAATGTAATTGAATCTTTTCCTCCAGATAATGCTACTGCTATTTTATCTCCATCTTCTATCATTTCATATGTTTCTATTGCTTTACGCATTTTGCTTAATATTTTTTGCATATATCACTCCGTATATTTTTTCATAGCAGATGTAAGCTCTTTTAGTTTTCTTTCGGCTTCTTCCATAGACTTTCCTTTTACACCCATATAAAATTTTATTTTTGGTTCTGTTCCAGAAGGTCTTACAGCACACCAACTATTATCATTTAAATCATAGTATAACACATTTGATGTAGGCAAATCTGTCTTACCTACTTCTCCATTATTTTTTAGTATAGTATGTTCTTTATAATCTCTTACCTCTAAGACATCGTAGCTACCTAACTTTTTAGGAGGATTTTTTCTCATATTTTCCATCATTACTTTTATTTTTTCAGCTCCATCCGAACCCTTTAATGTAATAGCTACTTGTCCTTCTTTATAGAAACCATATTTTTTATAAATATTAACCATTTGATTCCATAAGCTTATTCCTTTACTTTTATAATATGCTGTTGCTTCACATAGTGCCATAACAGCTGATATTCCATCTTTATCCCTTGCATGTGGACTAATTAAACAACCATAACTTTCCTCAAATCCAAATAGATAAGTATTTTTTTGAGATTCTTCAAATTCTCTTATTTTTTCTCCTATCCATTTAAAACCTGTTAATGTTTCATATAAATCCAAATCGTATTCTTTTGCAATATCTTTTGTCATATTTGATGACACAATTGTGCTTACTATTGCCCCATTATTTGGAAGTAATCCTTTATCTTTTCTTTGAGATAATTCATATTCCGCTATAAGTAGAGCTGACATATTTCCTGTATATGGTATATATTCTCCATTATCTCCCTTTGAATATACCCCTAACCTATCTGAATCTGGATCAGTTGCAAGTACAACATCTGCATCAACTTTATTTGCTAATTCTAACGCTAATTTAAATGCATTTTTGTCTTCTGGATTAGGGTAGCTTACAGTTGGAAAATCACCATCTGGCATTTCTTGTTCTTTAACTACATATACATTTTTAAATCCTAATTCTTTTAATACTCTTTGTACTGGGACATTTCCTGCACCATGAAGAGGTGTATATACTATATTGATTTTATCTCCCATTTCTCTTATTATTTCTGGATTTAAAACAAGACTTTTTAATGTATTTATAAAATCATCATCTATTTCTTTTCCTATTTGTATATACAATCCATCTTTAATCGCTTTTTCTTTATCTATTGTCTTTATTCTTGAAAAATCCGAAATACTATTTACTTCTTCTATTATTTGTTTATCCTTTGGTGGTACTATTTGAGCCCCATCATCCCAATATACTTTATAACCATTATATTCTGGTGGATTATGACTGGCTGTTATCATTATACCTGCTGTACAACCCAATTTTCTAACTGTAAATGACAATTCTGGAACAGGTCTTAATGTTTCAAATACATATGTTTTTATTCCATTAGCATTCAAGCAAAGAGCTGCCTCATCACTAAATTCTTTCGACATGTGTCTTG
>USTA01000262.1 GCA_900557475.1 uncultured Clostridium sp.
AGGTGCATTTTCAGCAGAGTTATTTACGGATCGAGAATCGCTCTGAGCGTTGGTATCATCGCGGTTGTGATTGAAACTTTGATCGGTGTGACGCTAGGCATCATCTCCGGTTATTACGGCAAAAAAATTGATAAGGTTGTACAGTTCATTACAGACGCGACTTGGGCAATCCCACCGATTATCCTGGCGATGGCTATCGTACTGATGCTGGGCTCCAGTGCGACAAATGTAGCAATCGCGGTTGCTGTGGTAAGCTGGGCACAGTTTACAAAGATCATCCGTACTAAGGTGATGGCAATCAAGGCGCTGCCTTATATTGAGGCGGCGAGAATTTACGGAGAAAGTGACCTAAGCATCATTTTAAGGTATATTTTACCGAATCTCGTATCGACCATCATTGTTCTGGCAACCCTGGCGATGCCTTCCGCAATTTTATCGACGACCTCGATGGGATTCCTCGGTTTGGGCGCGCAGCAGCCGCTGCCGGACTGGGGCTGGATACTGCAAAACGGTATTCAATATATTAAAAAAGGAAAAGTTATTTATAGAAGAGGAAACACAGTAATAAGCGCAATTCAAAAAAATAAGAATAATAAATACTTTTTATTGTCTGCTAGTTTATCAAATGGATATTATACATATATCAAAATACAATTACAACCCATTAAAGAAACAGTAAAAATATCAAATGAATTATTGCTTATGCTTGGTGCAGTAATGATAGTTATTGTAGCAATTGTTTCATCAATCATTGCAAAAAAATTTACAGAGCCAATTGTAGAATTAAAAAGAATAACAAAAAGAATGGCAAATTTAGACTTTAGCCAAAGATATAGAATTTCAGATGCTGAAGATGAAATAAATATGTTAGGTAAAAATATAAATGATATGTCAGATAAATTGGAAACTACTATAAAAAAGCTAAGGTCAAACAATAGTAAGTTAGAGCAAAATATAGAAGAAAAATCAAAAATAGATGAAATGAGAAGACAATTTATTTCAGATGTATCGCATGAATTAAAAACACCGATAGCATTAATTCAAGGATATGCAGAAGGTCTTATTGAAAATGTAAATACTGATGAGGAATCTAAAAAATTCTATGCAGAAGTAATCTTAGATGAATCAAATAAAATGGATGAAATGGTTAAAAGATTACTTGAGCTCATGAAATTAGAATATCAAGAAAGAAAGTTCAATGATGAAGAGTTTGATTTAGCCGAAATTATAAAAGAAGAACTTAGAAGAGAAACCGTGATAATAAAAGAAAAGGATATTGAAATAGAATTTAACGAAAATAATAAAGTAAATGTATTTGCAGATGAGGAATATATTCAGCAGGTAATAAGTAATTATTTAACAAATGCTATAAAGCATGTAGAAGAACGAAATGGTACAAAGAAAATTATTATAAGAACAGAAGAAAGAGATGATAAAGTAAGGTTGTATGTATATAATACAGGAGAGAATATAGATGAAGAATATATAAATAAAATTTGGGGAAGATTTTATAAAATAGATTCATCAAGAAATAGAAATGAAGGTGGAACAGGAATAGGTTTAGCCTTAGTAAGAGCTATAATGAATAATTATGATAATAAATATGGTGTGAAAAATTATGAAGATGGAGTAGAGTTTTACTGTGATATTAATAAGAAGATATAACACATCTAAGCTTACCAGGCATATCTTTAACATATGTAATTAAAATTAAATTATTAGAATGAGCAGAAGAAATTAAATTCTGCTCAATATTTTTTAAAGATGTATTAGTTAGCAGGCTTTCATCAATTAGATGATTAGAAGTTACCTTGTAAGTAAAAGTTTTATCATTTATAGTATAATAAATTTCATCACCAAGTGAAAGCTCCTTTAAATTTGCAAAAAAGTTTTTGTGAGTTCCAATATTATACGATTTTAGAATTACAGTACCATATAAATAATTTGAAAAAGAGTAGTGCCCAACATAATTTTCTAAGATATTTTCATCAGTTCCTTCAGAAATAGGGGCTTCTATATTTAATTTATCTATATGGATTTTCCAATATTTAATTTCATCTAAAATTATGTCATGAGTAATTATATTAGATTCTATATTTTGATTAAAAGTGGAAGATATATCTAAAGAATTGCTATGAGGAGTAATAAAATTAATTAACAAAATAATAAAAATAAATATA
>USTA01000263.1 GCA_900557475.1 uncultured Clostridium sp.
AATAATATAAAGGCAGGAGTAAATGTTGGCAGGTTCGATGGAACAGCAGGAATAACGGGAACATTTACATCTGATGGAACTGCAACAGCGAATAATTTATCAAACGGAGCAACGGCATATGTAAATGGGCAAAAGATAACAGGAAATGGAGCAGATGTAAATAATGCATGGTCAAGTGGGCATACTGCAGGATATAATGAGGGATATAATGCAACTGTTAAAACGGTAAGCGGAGAGCTATTACCAGAAGCAGGAGCAATAAATACAGTTAATTGTGGGTTTAGACCTAATAGGGTATTTGTATATAATATGACTAGGTATTCAACATATTTATATGACATAAGGATACCTCATGTTATGTTTGGATATGTAAATGGAAATTGGCATCCAATGAGTGATTATCAAGACGTATTATTTGAAGTACTGGATAATGGCTTTAGATTTAAATCAGGATATGCATACACTGGGGATAAATGGATATGGATGGCCTCACAATAATAAAAAATAGATAGAAAAAAGAATATGTTGTATAGAGAGGAAGAATGATAAATCTTCCTCTTTTTAGTATGGAATATGCTCATTTATATAGACATAGAATAACTTTTTCACAAATATGTATAAAAGAATAAAAATTGGAACAAAATACAACAAAAAGAAAAATTGAAAGTAGGAGAATTTTTTAGATATATCAATAGGAAAGGAATGATTATTAAGTAATGGAAATTTTTGAAAAAGAAGATTATAAAGAAATTAGTAAATTTATAGAGCAAAAAATACCAAGACTACGTGAAAATAAAAAATTTGAAAAAGAATATTTGAGACTAAATGAACTAATTGAGCAGTTGCAAAAAGAATTGCATGAAAATGAAAAAGAAAAGTTTAATGAAATTATAGACTTAGTTTATAAAACAGAAGAATATTATTTCGCATATAGTTATTTATTAGGTATAAAACATGGAACAGATATTAAAAATATGCAATAGTAGTAAAATGAGGTAAGCAGTTATTTTTATGACTGAAAATAGTCAATCAAATGTAATATTAAATCTTTTTCTTTAATGCTAAGTTTTTTAAATTTTTCATCATAAATTGAAATAGAACTTTTTACACTGTCATCTAATAAATCGAAAAGTAGAATATCAGGAGTAATTTTATAAGCATTACATAATTTTATCAAAGTATCAATGCTACCTTTAGACATACCACGTTCAATTTGGCTAATATGCCTAGGTTCTAAGCCTGTTAAATCAGCAACTTCGTTTTGAGTAAAATGATTTTTTAATCTATATTCCTGGCATAACTTACCTATATGTTCATTAAAATTTGATTTTTCCATAATAACTCCAATTCCGCTATATTACTCAGCTTTTACCTTGCCAAATAAATAACTTTTTTACACTATTTAACATATTCCATATATATTATAATATAAACTTTTATGTTATTTTTTTGAAGGAGTTTTTAATTGATAAATATCAAAAATAATACGACAAAATGTCGAAAAAGTATTTACAATTAACAAAATTATTGATAACATTTAATACGACAAATATCGTATTAAATGTTACAAAGTATTAGAATAGATTTTAGTTTTTTAGAAATAATATGTAATATTAAAAGGAGACAGGTTGCTACATGAAAAGAACAAATAAGGAAACGGAGAAAATAAACATGATTAAAAAGGAAAAAAAGAGATCAACAGATATCAAAAAATTAGCTAAAAGGGTGAAAAAATTAGGAAAAAAGCAAAGGGAGTAACAATGGTAGCATTAGTAGTAACAATAATAGTACTATTAATTTTAGCAGGAGTAGCCATTAGTCTAAGTATAGGAGAAAATGGAATATTTAAAAGAGCAGGACAGGCAGCAGACGCATGGGAAAATGCAAGTAAAAATGAAGAAAAAGAAATGAATAGCGTAGTGGACATAATAGACAATATAAATGCAGGAAATAATGCTACAAGTGGAAACTATGACAAAGAGAAAAAAGTAAATGCACCAGCATTAAAAACAGGAATGACCCCAATAAAATTTAATGAAGCAACAGCTAGTAAAAAAGGAGAAGCCGTAAAAACAACAAAAGAAGATAAAGACTGGTACTCATATGAAAATAAAAAATGGGCAAATTCAGAAACGAAAGACGGAAGTATGTGGGTATGGATACCAAGATATGCA
>USTA01000264.1 GCA_900557475.1 uncultured Clostridium sp.
TTTTACTAGTGCTATTTTTCTCGGGAGTTCAAATCTTGCTATTTGGAATTATAGGAGAGTATTTAGGAAGAATATTTAATGCATCAAAAAATAGGCCACTATATTTAGTAAATGAATATAATGGTCAAAGAGAAGAAAATGAGTAAGTAGGAGGAATGTGTTATGTGGGGAGATATTGCAATAGCATTTTTACTATCATTTATAACATCTTTTGTTATGGTACCATATACAATAAAATTAGCAAAAAAAGTTGGAGCCATAGATTATCCATCAGACAGAAGAGTTAATAAAAAACCAATACCAAGAATAGGTGGAATAGCAGTTATTATTGGTTTTATTGTAGCGTCTATATACTTAATTATAACAATGCATATTGAAGGAACGCTAAATTTAGATGCTGAAAATTATAAAATGAAGTTATTAGGATTTTTATTAGGAATCATTGTACTTACAGCATTTTCATTAACAGATGATATAAAAGATATAAAACCATGGAAAAAACTTGTGGGACAGGTTTTATCAGCAGTAATAATATTTAGCTTTGGAATAAGAATAGATACAATAAATGAAATAAATATTCATCCAGTTATAAGCTTTATATTAACTGTTGGGTGGATAGTAGGGATTACTAATGCAATAAATTTAATAGACGGACTAGATGGCCTTTCATCTGGAATTTCTCTTATTTCGTGTATATCACTATTAATCATATTTGCAACAAATGCCTCTCCACTTATATCTGTTGTATTAATTACAGCACTTGCAGGAGCAATTAGTGGATTTTTACCATTTAATATAAATCCAGCAAAAACATTTATTGGAGACGTAGGTGCACAATTTTTAGGATTTTGTCTAGCAACAATTTCAATTTTAGGAGTTGCAAAAACAGTAACATTAGTCGTATTAATTGCACCAATTTTAGTATTAGCACTCCCTATATTTGATACTCTATTTGCAATAATAAGAAGAGTAGTAAAGGGAAAGTCTTTAAAAGCAGTTTTTCAAGCAGATAAAGGTCACTTGCACCATAGACTAATGAAAAAAGGATATTCACAGAGACAAGCAGTGGCTATTTTATACGGAGCAAGTGCAACTCTTGGAATGTTTGCAGTTATTTTGATTGATAATGGAATTTGGAAAGCATTATCATTTGCATTAATTGTGGTTGCAATAGTCGCAATTGGATATAAAGAACTTGTAAACTTTAAAACAGAAGAAATAAAGAGCATAAAACAAAAAAGAAAACATAAAAATAGTCAAGACAAAAATGAAGAATAATCAAAAATAAAACTAATGAAGAAACAAAGGTATAGCCAAAAAGAAAACTTATGAAATAAGGGGTAAGAGGTATGGATGAAGAAAATTTAATTAGTCCAAATGTTGCAGATGAAATGGAATCACAGCAAGAAAATGTCTTAAGGCCAAAGACATTAAGTGAATATATAGGACAGACAAAAGTAAAAGAAAACATGAAAGTATATATAGAAGCTGCAAAAAAACGTGAAGAGCCATTAGACCATGTCTTATTATATGGACCACCTGGACTTGGTAAAACAACACTTGCAAACATCATTTCACATGAAATGAATTCAAACTTAAAAATAACATCTGGACCTGCAATAGAAAAGCCTGGAGATTTAGCAGCATTGCTTACAAACCTTTCAGAATTTGATGTTTTATTTATTGATGAGATACATAGATTAAACAAGAGTGTAGAAGAAATATTATATCCGGCTTTAGAAGATTTTACACTTGATATAATAATTGGAAAAGGACCAAGTGCAAGGTCAATAAGACTAGACTTACCCAAATTTACATTAATAGGAGCAACAACAAGGGCAGGGGCACTTACTACACCACTTCGTGATAGGTTTGGTATAACAGAAAGGCTAGAATTATATAATAGTGAAGATTTATCAACAATAGTAAAGAGGTCAGCAAATATTTTAGACATAGTAATTGAAAATGAAGCAGCAATTGAAATTGCAAAACGTTCGAGAGGAACTCCTAGAATTGCAAATAGGCTTTTAAAAAGGGTAAGAGATTATGCGTCAGTTTTAGGAAATGGAACAATTACACTAGAAATTGCAAAAATTGCTTTAAGTAAATTAGATATAGATGACATTGGTCTGGATGCATTAGACAGAAGACTTTTGGAAACTTTAATTGAAAAA
>USTA01000265.1 GCA_900557475.1 uncultured Clostridium sp.
AAAGATAAATAAAAATTAACGCTGGATTAAATAAAAATGGAGGGATAGCTAATGCAGAAGCAAAATGTAATTTCAAAGTATGAAAAAGGGTCTACAACAATGATTGTAATATTTGTAATACTTTTTATAGTAATAATATTATCAACATTTTTAGTATATATAACTGCAAGAAGAAATAGAGGACTAAAAGATACAGAAAAATTAGGACAAGTATATGATGGTGATTTGCAAGAAATTTATGAAGAACGCAAAGAGAGAGAATCTAATGCAGAAGTAGAAATAAAAAGCTGTAAAGGTCCAAATGAACCAGAATTAAAAACTGGAATGACACCTGTGAAATTTAATGAAGCAACTAAAGAGAAAAAAGGAGAAGTCGTAAAGACAACAAAAGAAGATAAAGACTGGTATTCATATAAAGATAAAAAGTGGGCAAATGCAGAAACAGAAGATGGCAGTTTATGGGTATGGATACCAAGGTTTGCATATCGAATAAATAGCGATGACCAAACAACAGATGTGGTATTTTTAAAGGGGACAACAGATGAATATTGTGATGAAAATGGAAATATTAGGACAGCAAAAAGATGCAAAGATGTAAACGAGAAAGTAGATACTACTACTGGCTATACAGTACATCCAGCATTTACAGATGAAACAAATATAGGATTTAGAAATGGTGGATGGGATAAAGAATTAACTGGAATATGGGTTGCAAAATTTGAAGCAGCATATCCTACAAGTGGAGAAACACCTAATAAAGCTCCAGTAAAAGAAAGTAGTGTAAGGTACACAGCTTCTAAAGTATTTGCAGGTGCAATGGAAGTAAGATCTATAAAACCAGATGCAGTAAATGATCAAGAGATACCAGCAAGAAACTGGTTAGATGGAGTATATGAAGCAAATAATGAAAAAATAAAATATCCAACATTCCAAGGTTCAAGTTATTCGATGAACTATATAAGTATGAATGATGCAAATAATATCTCAAGAGCATTGACAGAACCCGGAAATATATATGGATTATCTGTGACAGATACAGATAGCCATTTGATTAAAGACAGTGAGTGGGGGGCCTGCACATATTTAGCTAGAAGTACAAAGTATGGAATAGGAAACAAAGATATAGCTGTAAATAAGAAAAATATAAATAATGGAGGAATAAGCGATACAAAAGAGCAGGGAAACAAAAAAGCAAGTGCATATGCAGTTACAGGATACAATAACAATAATAATGAATGGAATGATTATTTAGGAAGTAATCTTAGTGGCTCAACAACAGGAAATATTTATGGAATATATGATATGTCTGGAGGTACATGGTCAAGAACAGCAGGATATATATATAACGGATCTAGCACTTTGGAAGAGTATGGTTCAAGCGTGGTGGTAGGAAAAGGTAATAGTACAAAATATGCAACAGTATATCCATATGTAGATGAAGGTGCAACACACGATGAAAAAGGAGAATCAAACTATAGAGTAAATGATAAGATTTATGGTGATAGTATAAGAGAAACTTCATCAAGAGGTACTGGCTATACTAGCTGGTATGGAGATTATTCTTATATTATAGCAAGTATTTATCCGTTTTCAGATAGAGGGGGAATGTGTGATGAAGGTAATGAAGCTGGATTAAGTGCATTTCATCGTACTACTGGTACAGCAAGTTGGTATACTGGTTTTCGCTCAGTTTTAATTTAATATAAAATAAAAAGATAAAATAATAGGGGGTATGCAAATATGGCAAAGCATGCTAAAATAAGGAAGGGTTTAGTGTTTTTAGGAATAATTATAATAATAATGTTAGTAGCAATATCTTTGGGAACTTATATACTTATAAATAATCCGGATATTTTTAAGCATAATGATTTAGCGTATGTACAAAAAGAAGAAAATAGTATTGTAGAAGAAAAGAAAGAAGATACTATTATAAATATTGTAGGAATTGGAGATAGTTTGTGTCATAGCCAAAATTTTAAGGATGCATATAATTCGGAAACAAAAGCATATGATTTTTCTCCAATGTTTAAGAATATAACAAAGTATGTAGAAAATGCAACAATTGCAGTTGGAAATTTGGAAACAAGTTTGGGAGGAAAGGAAAGAGGCTTTTCAGGATATCCAGCGTTTAATTCTCCAGACGAACTTGCATTTGACTTAAAAGAAAT
>USTA01000266.1 GCA_900557475.1 uncultured Clostridium sp.
GATCTCAAAGTTCGTAGCCTTGCATTCTATCCAGCTAAACTACAGGTGCATGAGTATATTATACACTGATTTTTAAATAATTTCAATACAAGCAAAGTAAAAGTTTAATATTTTATTAATTTTATAAGCTTTTGAAATATATCTTTATTATTATTCTATAAAAAGAAGGCTTGCTTACCCAGAAATCTGGATAAAGCAGCCCCTATATTCTCTTTTTTTGAAAACTCAGTGGTAATATGCCTTTTTCAATACATTCTTCCACTCTCTTTTATCTATCTTTCGTATATACACATGAGATAGATTGTTCCAATCCATTTTAAGTTTTTCCCGTTTTTTCATAATTATGAGTATTGGCATTTGATAGCTGTTAATATTTTGCACCGCTTCTTTCACAAACCCCCTATATGGTTCATATCCAGCTTCACTAAATACATCTTTTGGATTTTTATCCACCACACGACCATTTTTCGGAAGCAATATAACGGTATCTTTTAAGAAGTCTTTCATTGCCCAGATTAGGTCTAACACACTTACATCTTCCACTATTATTACATCACTTTTATTTATTATATGCCATGTTCTTATATGTTCTATAATCCTGCAACAAATACTTATAGTAACTATGATTACAATATACAACATTAATAGTTGCCATATACTTATCTCACAATTATGCTTCTTTCGAATATCAATTAGGAATATTCCTAAGACTATTGAGAAAAGAATTATAAATACATTTTTCTTTTCCATTACTATCCTTGATACTTTTGTTAATTTCCGGTTTACCTCTTTCATGGATTTTCCTCCTTTTCCAAAATATAAGATTCTTTGATTATACCATATTTACATAAAACTTACAAGTGTATATTTTATTTCTAACAATTGCTACGTTTCCAATATCTATATAATTTCAAACACTATAAATCCCATATCTATACATGCTCATATTTATACGGCACCTATATTTCAATACTTTCTATACCTCTACAATTTTTATTCTAGGACCTAATCTACAAAGTAATTCATTTGCAATCGTCCCAGCTAAATTTGCTACATTTTCTGCTGAAATTTCTTTTTCTTCTCCTATTAGTGTTACTTCATCTCCTTGTTTTACATTCTCTATGTCTGTAACATCGGCTATACATTGGTCCATACATATTCTGCCTATTATAGTTGCATATTTTCCGTTTATTAAAACTTTTGCTCCTTTACTTGATAAACTTCTTGGATATCCATCTGCGTATCCAATAGTAATGGTTGCTATTTTTCTTTTTTCAGTTGCTTTATATGTTCTTCCATAACTCACATATTCTTCTTCACCAATTTCTTTTACACTTGCAATTCTTGCTTTTAATTTTAATACTGGTTTTAAGTTTATTGGATTCATTATTTCTCCACTATGTACACCATACATTATTATCCCTGGCCTTACATAATCACATTTTAAGTCTTGGTAGTTTATTATTCCATAACTTGCTTGTATGTGTTTTTTTCCTACATTTATTTCTCTTGCTTCTAGGTGCCTCGTTGCATAAAAGAATTTGTCTATTTGAGCTTTTGTAAATTTTATGTCATCTTCTTTCATACTATCTGAAACACATAAATGTGAGAATATACCTTCTGGACTTAAATTTTTCATTTTATATATTTTTTCTAGTTCATCTATGTTGCAGAATCCTTCCCCGATTCTATTCATTCCTGTATTTATCTTTACATGGCATCTTAGTTTGTCTTTTAGTTCCATTTTGTCTATTTTTTCTGCATATTCCTCATCTACAATTGTTTGAATTAGATTATATCTAATTACTTCATTAATTCTACTAAAGTCTGTATATCCTAAAATTAGTATATTTCCTCTAATTTTATTTTTCTTTAATGTAATTGCTTCGTCAAGTGTTGCTACTGCAAAATTCTTTACATTAAGTTTGTTTAACATTTTTGATATATTTATTATTCCATGGCCATATGCGTTTGCTTTTACAACAGCCATCATTTTCGCTTTTGTAGGCATTATTTTTCTTATTTCATTTATATTGTTTTCTAAGTTTTCTTTACTGATTTCTACCCACACTCTATCTTTCATTCTAAACTTCCTTTCCATACTTTAGATTATATGTTATAAATAATAAATCTTAGGGAGGTATTCATTTCCCT
>USTA01000267.1 GCA_900557475.1 uncultured Clostridium sp.
AGCAAACAATCCTATTGGAATCAAGTATTTTATATATCCTAGTACTCCTCCCAATGCTGGGCTCAGTGTTTGTCCTAAATATCCTGATTTCGTATATATTAGTACTGCTAGTAATATGCTAAGTACTAGTAAAATTGCTACTATTATGCTTAATTTTTTTTGCTCTTGTTTCTTTTTACTTTTTCTTCCCCTTGGCATTAAATTACAACCTCCGCTATCTTTACTATTTCTTTTGATATTTTATCATTAAGAATAAAAAATCTCAACTCTTTATTAAAAAAAGTTAAGATTTTTGTACTTTTATTCATATATTTAATTATCTTTCTATTAAATAATAATTAGCTTCAAAACCAATAGCATCACAGTCTAATATTAGCTTTTTATTTTTATAACCAATCTCTTCTATTAAATTGCAAACCTTTTCCTCTTCTACATAATCTTTTATACAAATAACAAAACTATCTTCTATGTTTATTGTATTTAATAACTCTACTTGCTCTTCATTTAATATAAGAGACTCTTTATATATTGCAAATTCTGGCATATTCTTAATATGGTTATATGTATTTAATCCCACATATATAAACTGTTTATCACTATATTCTTTTGCAAGTTCAATATTTTTACTATAACCTTCATACAAATAACTTGGCTCATTTGTACTTATAGAATACGCTTGAAATCCTATAACTAATACAATTATTATTGTAAAAGACATCTTTCTAATTTTTGCTTTTTTCAAGCTATCTTCTAATCCATTCACTATCTTAGCAATCATAAAAATTGATGCTATGCAAATTAGTGGAATCATTGGAAGAATGTATCTTTGTTCTTCATATGGTGCTGTTTTTGCAATTATTAAATAGTAAAAAATAACCGGAAATCCTAATATTAAATATTCATATATTCTCTTATTTTTTCTATTTTTTATTACATAATATATAAAATAGATTATTGCACATATTAAAATAACATATCCTACTACTTTTCCTATACTTAAATTTTTAAAAGTCTCCTCTATAAAAAAAGTAAGTCTTGAAAAATAATTGTCCTTAAGTCTTCCTATTCCTCTATACGAAAAAAATATATGATATATTGAAGCAGGAAATAGCACTACTCCAAGTATTCCTAGTTTAATGTTCTCCCAAAGCCATTTTTTCTTAAGCTTTACTAATAATATAATAAAAATACTAAGTGCTACTAAACAAAAATAGTATTGTGTCAAAAAGCCACAAATTGTAACTATTCCTAGCATAGTTTTATTTTTTTTAGTAAGCCCCTGTCTTGCAATCTTTATTGTAACATATACATATGCTACAATAAAAAAGCTTAGCATCATGTACATTCTTTGGAACATCACGCAAGATATTGCCCCAATTCCACCATATAAAATTAGAGCTACTATTCCCCGCTTTTCCTTGTTATATAGCTTAAATATTTTACAAATAAATATACAAGTTAGTATAAAAAATATTAAATTGATACTAAAAATAATATATTTAGAAAAATGTCCTAGATAAATACTTGATACAAAATGAACAAGTATATAAAAAAGTGGCGGATGTACATCTCTTGCTTGATTATAAATTGTTGAAAAATAGTTGAATACATCCTCTTTTTCTATTGTCAAATATTCTTTTGCCTTTTCCCTTGATTTCCAAACTGGAGTAATATCATATAAGCTTGTCCTTAATTTATTAAATTCAATAGGATTTTTTAAATAGTAAAAAATATTAGCTAACCAGTTATCTTTTAAAATAAATCCATATACTGCTTTATTGGTAACATTCATATCTCCATACGGCTCATAAACATAGTCTAAAGCATAATTTGCTGAGCCATATGAAAATATTTCGTCTTCATTAAATCCTTCTTTTTTAGTTTCAAAAAATAGCATAATTGCTACTAAGCATACAATAGTTAATATTTTTGCTATATTTATTAATTTAAATTTCTTCATTTGTTACATAACACCTAATAAAATCAAAAAAATTATACCTAATACAATTCTATACCAACCAAACACTTTAAAATCATGTTTCTTAATATAGTTCATTAAGAATTTTATTACAAAAATCGATACTAAGAATGCAACTATCATACCTATCAATAAAACGGCAAGTTCCATTCCTGTAAAACTCAA
>USTA01000268.1 GCA_900557475.1 uncultured Clostridium sp.
AATGTTAAGGTAACAAAAATATCTAAAATTGATATCAATAAACCGAAATGGTGCACTGCCACATACGGTATTTTAGGTTTTAGAAATATAAGTCCGACAAATATATATAAATTATCGGAAGATATAGGTGCTGAACCGTATTGGAGAATGGGTAAAAAAGATAATTATTACGCAATATATAAGACAGATAAAAGTCATTATCTCATAATGACTTTTAGGGGAGTAGAACTTATAGATGGATGGTTTGTATCAAAGATTCCTTCAAAAAAATTGTTTGATAAGTACATTGAAGTGGGAACTAATTTAAAAGTTGTTAAAATAATTGATCCGGATACTATAACAGAACGTTATGACGGTAATAAGATGATTAGTTACCATCATATAGGAGAGAATACAATAGCCATATTATATTATAAATATAAAAATGGAGAAAGAATTGTTGAAAGAATTATGTATATTAAAGATGGTTCTGAAGCAGTCGAAAATTTACTTGACATTGATTATGACTTAATAAAAAATGAAAATCCAAATGAAGAAGCAGAGTTTATTCAAAAACTGAAAAAGTTAAATGAAAAACAAAAAGAGCCTGTTAAGACAAAAGCCAAAACTCCAAGTAAAGTAAAAATCAAATCAGCAAAACGTACTGGCAAGAAGAAAATAACAGTCAGATTTTATAAGGCAAAAAATGAAAAAAAATACCAGATTCAGTATGCATACAACAGAAAGTTTAAAAAGGCTAAAACTAAAGTGACAGTAAAAAATAAACTTGTGTTAAAAGTAAATGCAAAAAAGAACTGCTATATAAGAGTGCGTGGAATAAATCAAAACAAAAAAGGTAGGTGGTCAAAAGTTAAAACAGTAAAGAAAAAATAATTAAGTTCAAAAAATAGGTTTAAAACAAATTTTTACAGCAAACCAACAAATTATTACAGATAAGAAGTTTTATTTGGAAAGATGTTGTAAACTTATGGAAATGAATAAACTTATTTGTGGAGTTTAGAAAAGCGGTTATATATTTTCATGCCAATTCAATAAAATAAGAGTGAAAGAGATTTTCATTACAAATCTTATGAGAGAATGCAAAGCTTAAAATAACTTTGGGTGCTAAAACAAGAACGAAAAGCAGAGTTTTTTATTGAATTGGTATGGAAAGCTGACACCATTGGCATTAATCTACATTTTGTTTGTAAAATTAATGGTGTAGCAATGTTAAAGATAAAGCAAAAGGAACAAAATAAAAATACAAGTTAAAGAGTAGGTGTAATATAACAGATTTAAAAAGGTTAGGTTAGAATCTAATGCTTTTAGACCGTTGTATTATACCTACTCCTTTTTCTTATAATAAATAGACTTTTTATGGAAATTATAGTATACTCAAACATAAAACAAAAATAACTTTTGTAGTAAATTTGGAGGCATAAAAATGGATATTAAAACATTACAAAAAGACATGATTGTAGCAATGAAAGCCAGAGATAAGGCAAGAAAGGAATCAATTTCAGCACTTATTCAGGCAGTAAAAAAGGTAGCTATTGATGAAGGATGCAGAGATGATATTCCTGAAGAGATGGTAAACAAAGTTATTTTAAAGGAATTAAAAACAGTAAAAGAACAGATTGACAGTTGTCCTGATGACAGAACAGATTTAAAGGAAGAATATCAGGCAAGATACGATGTATTTAGTGAGTATGCACCACAGTTGATGAGCGCAGAAGAAGTTGAAGCTGAGTTAAAAGAAAAGTTTGCTGATGTTTTGGCAACAGGAAACAAAGGACAGATTATGAAAGCCGTTATGCCGGCATTTAAGGGCAGAGCTGATGGAAAAGTAATTAACCAGTTAGTTTCAAAATTATGTAACTAAAAAAAGACGGCATATCTAATATGATGTTGTGTGATAGGAGAACATATGAAAGGATTTAAAAAAGTAGCAGCATTTGCATTGGCTACAGTTATGACTATTACAGTTATTCCAGGATGTAACAATGTGCCGGCTGAGTCAACAGATACCAATGCAAACAGCATTTCATATCAGTTTGCATACAAGGATCCGGGACTTGCATATGGAAAGATTAGCATTACTACAGAAAAGGCTGGTAATTACCAGTTGTATTGGGGGGATGAGGATGGCAAC
>USTA01000269.1 GCA_900557475.1 uncultured Clostridium sp.
GGTAAATGGAGTTAAAATTACTGGAAATGGAACAGATGTAAATAATAGTTATAATGCAGGTGCAGAAAATTTAAAAGGCAATATGAATGTATCTACTCCTACAACATCAAAAGAGTGGGGTTCATATACTGCAAGTAAAGATTGTATTTTTGTAATGAATGGAACTGCAACAAGGGGAAGTAATGGCTCACAAAATAGCTCACATGAAAAAGATACAGGTTCTCAAACAAATATAACTACAAATGGAAAAATTAAAAATAGTAGCAATTTACAACGTAGAGCAGATGGAGGGAATATAGACTTTACACTTACAGCAGAGCTAAAAGCAGGAAATACAGTATATGTTAGTGGAAGCACATGGGGATACCAATCAAAAAATACTGGTGGAGTTAGTTGGACGTATATTATATTAACATTTTAAAAAGAAATTTATAATAATTTCAATTTTGTTAGTCTAAAAATATAATAATGAAAAATGTAAATATAAAATTGAAACTATGATATAATAGAGACAAAGAGGGAGAAAAAATAACATGCTAAAAAAGCTTGAAAGCCTTGCAGCTGTATATATATATATATATTGTAAGCTTTAATAAAATAAACTTATGTAAACATAGAAAAACTATGTGTTTTAGCTATACCTAAAATACATAGTTTTTTTGTGTTTAAAAAACAAAAATAAAGGAGAGCAAAAGATGGAAGAAAATGAAAGAAGTAAAAAAATAATAAAAGTAATAAAAAAGGCAAAAGGAGTAACAATGCTAGCACTGGTTGTAACAATAATAGTATTACTAATATTAGCAGCAATAACACTAAGCTTAGCAGTAGGAGAAAATGGAATAATTAAAAGGGCAAAACTAGCAAGAGATAAAGTAAAGAATGCAAGTATAGCAGAAGAAGAGGCAATGAATTTAGCCGCTGGAGAAATAGATAATACAGAATCTGGCGGAAGTGGTTCTGGAGGAACAGGGGAAGGAACATGTCCAGGCACAGAGGAATTAGAAAATACAATAAAAAAGCTACAAAGTACAATAGCAAATTTAGAAGAGCAGCTAGCAACAGAAAGAGCAAATAAAACAGCATTAGAACAGCAAATAGCAAGTTTAAATAATCAAATAGCAGCGCTAAATAGTGAGTTAAATAGCAAGAAAGAGCAAATAGCAGACTTAGAAGGGCAGCTAACATCAAAGAATGAAGAAATAGCAAGGAAAGATGAGACAATAAGAAATTTAGAAAGCACAGTAAGCAATTTAAATAGTCAAATAGAAGAACTAAATAGGCAAGTAGAGACGTTAAAAGCAAAACAAGCAACAGGAAATGCCGCCGTTTCAGATGTGCTAGCAGGAAAAACATTTTCAAACTCAAGTGGAGTAGGACTAGTTGGAACAATGGCAAATAACGGTGCTTTAAATAGTACCTTAAATGCAGGACAGAGTTTTACTGTACCTGCTGGATACACCTCAGGAGGAAAGATAACAGCTAATAGTCTAGAAAGCCAAACCTCAGGAA
Organism: uncultured Clostridium sp.; assembly: GCA_900557475.1. Lineage (GTDB taxonomy): Bacteria > Bacillota > Clostridia > TANB77 > CAG-508 > CAG-793. Next base: position 1,510 of record USTA01000269.1, read on the forward strand.
CAGCAGAAGCAGGTGACATATTAATAGGAAAAACAGCATGGGTAAATGGTCAGCAAATTGCAGGAACTATGTCTAAAAATAGAGAAGGAAAAGATATATCACAATATTTTAATATGACTAGGCAAAGCAAAAGTGGACAAGGAACAGTACAAATAAATACTGCATCAAGTCAAAGCATAGATTTAAGTGAATATGATTACTTAGAATTTAGTTATTATGTACAACAACATAATAGACCTGTTTGCAGAGTAACAGTAGGGTCAGACAGCTTTGAATTAGGCCCATATTCAGGTTCATGGAGATTAGCAGTTCCTGTTTCAAAATACAAAGGAAATGAAACAATAACATTTACATATGGAGATAGTAATGCTACTACCAATTATACAATAATATTCCAACTACTATCAGTCGAATTGAAATAGAAAAAATAATTTAAAAATATATACTTTTACGCCTGAAAATTTTATGAAGATATAGTATAATAAAGTCAAAGAGGAGAAAAAGTAACATGATAAAAAAGCCTGAAAGCCTTGCAGCTGTATATATATATATATATATCGTAAGCTTTAATAAAATAAA
>USTA01000270.1 GCA_900557475.1 uncultured Clostridium sp.
CTTTTATTTTCCTCATTTTAAATAATCATAATCTGATTTTGATATAATTAAAGATTTTATCTTCCATTAACCTCATTTTTTAACACTATAATCTTATTAATTTCTTCTTTTGCCTGTTGTAATTCGTCATAATCTCTCCATTTAAACATTTTTTTAATGCTTGTTCCGTATCACACAAATAACTTTCTTTACATTGTTTATAATGCGCACATTGTTTACACTTATCTTCATTTACAAATGCATAATTATGAATTGCTAATCCCTCAGGCATGTACAATGAAAATATTTCAGAATACACATTGTTTATGTCTAATTTATTACTTTCCATTCCATACAAATACTTCAGAAAATTATGCTCTCTCTTGCTAAATAAGCAATTAGCTCCAATATCTCTAGCAATTCGAATTCCAGCATAAATTGCTGACATCCATGCCCCACAATATCCTTCCTCACCAATTATAATTTCATTTGGAACACCTTTGTCTCCTTTTTTATTACCTCTGGAAAAGTTTTTAACAATGCCTGTGAATCTGTCAGCATTTTTTGATATATTTGTTCTCCTACTGACTCTTGATACATATCAGATAAATCTACTTTTTTAATCATTCCATGATCTTCAGCCATATTCAAAAACAAACTAATAATTTTTTCATCTTTTCGTTCCATTTGTTTAACTTGTGCTTCAAAAGACGAATATGGAATATATAATTGGTCTGCCCACAAAATGGTAGATGGATGGATTGTTTGCCAACCATGAAAAATCTAAATTACAGGAATCACAAATTCCAAATTCTCTTGCTATTCCTAATCCGGTAACCAACACTTTATTCATTAGTAAATTTCTCCAATCAATCTTCTTTTTAATATTTTTCCGAACTATACATTACGTTCCCACGATTACCTCACTCTTTTAATCAAGTTTACTCAATACAGTTTTTCAAAGTACCGCTTTTATACCATGTATTAATCCAATTATGCTTACATTCTAATATATAATCAACTTCTCTTAAGGTGTTTACCACTTCCATCTAATTATTGCATTTTATTATTTCAAAAATATATAAGTCACTTTTGTTACCACAAACAGCCTGCTTTAAATAATATGCCCAAATTCATTATAATGAATTTGGGCTCATACTTATACTAATTTTATTCTTTTTCAAAAATCTTATCTAATGTTTCTTCCATATCTGCAATCAAATTTACTACTAATGCATTTCCCATCATAAATCTCCTCTTATTTAACGGCATTTCCACTGTTTCTCCATTTACTAAACAATATTTTGTATGATCAGTCGGGAACCCCTGAATCCGTTCCGTCTCTCCTGCTGTAAGCAATCTAATATTCCCTGTTTTTTTATCTTTTACAATATGAGTGGAGCGATTAAATCCTCCTTCTGATGTCAACATTGTTCTAGCTGGCTTGTCTTCATCATCGACCATCGGAATTGCACCTTCTGAAAATATATACTCGTGTCCACCTGATGATTTACGTGCTAATTTCTTTGCACCTTTTATATATTGCCAAGTCTGTCTTTCTTCTTTTGGTAATTTTCCATGAGTTTCATCACTATGTGTAATATTAGGATTTGTATAATACAACTTTTCTTTTGGGATAAAATACTTTTTATCCACTTCTTCTTTTTCCATGATGTCTCCCAATGTAGTTACATTTCCTTCATACTTTGGCATAGTTTTGGTCGTATACACAACTCCATCTTTCATAACACCAGTATTTTCAAAGTTAAATTCAAATTCTTCTGAAAGTTCACCAATTCCTTCCGGCAATTCTACTATCTTCATCCGCTTAGAATCTACATCATATACTGGAAATGTTTCTGCAAAAAAGCCATCATGAACCAAAACTCGGTTCATACTTTGTCTGTTTTCTTCCAGTTTACTTTTATTTATATATTGAATTGCATCAGCAACATCTTCTGCATATTTTGTATCATTCCTATATGCAAAAATAAATGTTCTTCTTCTACGTTGCTGATAACCATATTCTGCTGCATTAATAACACGCCATTCAACTGTATATCCTTCATCTCTGAGACATGCAAGAATAAT
>USTA01000271.1 GCA_900557475.1 uncultured Clostridium sp.
AAAAAGGTATAAAATTATCTGATATGAGTTGGGATGAACAATTAGAAATATATTGTAGAGATAATAAATCAAATTTTGTAAATTATGGGAAATTTATTTCGCTATTTGATTATGAAAAAATAAAAGATGAATTTTTTACAGCAACGGCTTTGGAAATACATTATTTTTCGTCTGCATTAAGCAGTGTATATTCATGTTATAATTTAAGTGATATATTTTCAGCAGACTATGAAGTGATAAAGGATTTATGCGAGTATATTTCAGAAAATAAGAATAAACTTAATAGAGAAAAAAGTAGAACAAAAGAAATGGCATTAGTTAGGTTACAAACAGATTTAAATAAGTATGTAAAATTAGTAAAAAGATAACAGAATTATGCCGTCAGAAAGCCAATACAAAGCTTAAGTGCTTTGTATTGGCTTTATTTACGTCAGGAGGGAAAATGGAGAGAAAACGAAGGAGCATACATAGTCGTGATATGCCAAATTTTAACAGAAATGATACTGACAAAAGAAAAGTTATAAAGGATAAAAAGAGTATATTAAAAAGTGGTGGAAAAGTAATTGCACAAAAAAAGATGTTGGAGTCTGTAGAACAGTTAGATGGTGGTAAAGAGATAAGAGAAGCATTAGTAACGGCATCAGTTATTACAAAACCTTTTACCAAGGTGGCAAAAATTACACGTAAAAATATAAAAGAACAGGTAAAACAAAAACATATAAAGGAAGAGCACATAAAAAGTGTAAGAGGAAAGAACAGAAGTAAAAAGAAACAATTACATAGTAAAGATTCAAACAACTTGCAAAAAAAAGAAAAGAATAAAACGGTACACCGCAAAGATAAAAGTGTAAAATCCGATTACAGAAAATTTGAACAGAGAAGTAAGGAAAATGTAAAAAGAACTAAGGATGTCAGTTCGGACAAAGTAAAAAAACAAAAATTAAATTATGTGTTAAGCAAATTGAAAAACAATAAATCAGATACAAGTGCAAACGTGAAAATATTGGATAGCGTAAAAAATATATTAATAAAAGCAGGAATGTGTTTATTACCATTTGCTTTAGTTCTTCTTATGATTATATGCATTGCAGCCATAATAATAGCTCTTGTAATTGCACTTATATATAATTCACCATTTTCAATATTTTTTCCACCACTTGAAAATGGAGATACAATAATGACAGTCACTAGTCAGTATGTAGCAGAATTTAACAGAGAAATAAATACGTTAGTATCGGAACATAAAGAGTGTGATATTGGAAAGATAGTGTATAAAGATTATGAGGGAACATCAAATACACCATCAAATTATTATGATGTAATGAGTGTTTATATGGTTAAATATGGAATTGGAAACACGGCAACAGTAATGAATGAAAATGCAAAGACAGAGTTAAAAACAGTATTTGACGATATGTGTACATACACAACTTCCATAAATGAAGAAAAGATTAAAAATGACAAGGGAAAGAAGGAAAAGAAAAAAGTTTTATACGTTAATGTAAGTCTGAAAACATATTATCAGATGGAAACAGAATATAGTATGAACGAAAATGAAATAGAACTGTTGAATTCACTTATGAGTTCGGATGCAATGTTGGCATTAGGATATAATAATGGAAATTCAGGAACAGTAAATGGTGGAAATAAGAAGTCCTCATTATCACAGGAAGAAATTAACGAAATATTAAATGGAGTAACTGATATCAATGCAAATACAGTTTGCTCATTTGTGTTATCAAAAGTAGGATATCCATATAGCCAGCCACTTAGAAATTCAGGAACACATTTTGATTGCTCATCATTAGCATATTATGCTTGGAAAAGTGCCGGAATATCGGTAATGTGTGATGGGGCAAATACAGCAGCAGCCGAAGCAAAATGGTGCAATGATAATGGGTGTGTTGTAAAAGAAACAGATTTAAAGCCGGGAGACCTAATTTTTTACAGTTATTCAAATAACGGAAGATATAAAAATATCAGTCACGTGGGAATATATGTAGGAAAGGGTAAAATGGTGGAAGCAGTTGATGAGGCAACAGGAGTAGTATTACAGGATTATCA
>USTA01000272.1 GCA_900557475.1 uncultured Clostridium sp.
ACCTTAATGGTAATTATATCATAAACGGTATATATTTGTCAATTGAAGTCTTTTCTGCTGAAAGGCTTCTTTTTTATTCGCCGTTGGCGAATAAAAAAAATGCCTGGATTTCAGGCATTCTTAAATGATATTAATATGTTAATGTAATATTATTTTCAAGATTATCAAAATCTTTTAATATTTCTTCTAATTCCCGAATAAGCATGAAATAAATTAATCTACCATTATTTTCATCTTCAAATATTATATTGGTTGTTTCCTTAAAAATGGTAATTACGGCTGATAAATGTCCCTTAAGATCGTCTGTGTTTAATTTCATAAAATACACTTCCTTATTTATTTACATTTTAATTCCATTATGATATAATTATCTTATGGATTTTTAATGCATATTTGTTAGTTATGTGTATATTATAATTCTGAATTAAGAATTTGTCAATAAATAAATTCTTAATTCAGAATATTTTGCTATTTTAAACAAGGAGTAACATTATGTTTTATGAAATATTTACAAAATTGTGTAATAAAATTGGTTTATCTCCAACTGAAACTTTAAAGAGAATGAATTTAAGTACATCTAAATTAACTGCATGGAAAAATGGTTCTATACCCAATGGAACAACATTACTTCTAATATCAGAATTTTTTGACGTTTCAATAGACTATTTACTTACTGGATTAGAAAGAAATTCACCTACAGATGATTTTTCCCAAAATGAGATTGAAATGTTAGGGATATTTAAAAAGTTCGATGATAGAGAGCAAATAAAATTAATTGGTAAATTAGAAGAATTATACAGGCAAAAACAAATAAAAGAAAATCAAAAGACTGTTGCAATTAAAATTGCTCGATCATCTGACGGTAAATTTAGAAAAACTGAATTGACTGCCGAAGAATTAGAAAGAATAGAAAATCTTCCAGAAGATACAGATTTTTAATAGATTTTAATATATTTAATCACCTTTGTGTATAATAATATAGAGGTGATTTTTTGAATTATCAATCTTATAAAAATGCTCGTGACGCTAGCTGGTCGTTATTAATTGATGTGTCTATATCTTCGTTACCAGTAGATATTAAACCAATACTCAAATATTTAAATATAAAGGTGCATAAGGATACGAACACACAAAAAGCAAGTAATGAAAGAGGATATTCAGTATTAAAAGATAATTCTTATCATATTATTGTACCTGATTGTCCAATTCCTCAAAAAAGGTATACTATTATGCACGAAGTTGGACATATTGTTATGAAGCATATTCAGGACAAACCAGAATACGAATATGAAGCTGAAAGATTTGCAATTGATATTTTAGCGCCTGCATGTGTTCTTTGGGGATTAAATATTCATGATCCTAAAAATATAAAAAAACTATGCAATATTTCAATAACTTCAGCGAAAAAAAGAGCAGATAGAATGGAAATTTTATATAAAAGAGAACAAGATTTTTTAATTAAATATGGACATTCATGTTTTTTACAATCTCAGCTTGAAAGACAAGTTTTTAGACAATTTAGAAGCTTTATAGAAGAACAAAAAGCATAATGGTTTAACCCATACGTCCATATGGTGGCGGTATATTCCTTTATTCAATCATTATGAGAAAACCGCTTATCGATGTCATATTATTTCACTTTTATTATACCACCAACGGCGAATAAAAAAAGAAGCCTTTCAGCAGAAAAGACTTCAATTGACAAATATAAGCCGTTTATGATATAATTACCATTAAGGTGATTGCTATGGGTACTATGGAAATACTTACATTAATATTAGTAATTATTGAAATAGTTAAGCTTAGCGATAACATAAAAAAGAAATAATCGCCTCACTACCACATAAGGCGATTATTTCACGATAATCCAATTATGAGGGATGAACCGCTTATCGCAGTCACCATTTTCATGTACATTATACCATTACTAAATCAGAATGTCAAGTATAAATAAATTCGCCATTGGCGAATAAAAAAGAAGCCTTTCAGCGGAAAAGACTTCAATTGACAAATATATACCGTTTATGATATAATTACCATTAAGGT
>USTA01000273.1 GCA_900557475.1 uncultured Clostridium sp.
GAGTGGTATTCAGTTTTGTAGATAGACATTCTAAAATATGCTGAAAAAAGTCATTATCTTTATCAGTAAATTCTATAATTAATATTTTCCCATACTACCACCCACTTTTAAAATATATATGATGTTTTATTTTCAATATTTTATAACCTTTTACCGTGTATTTATTCACTTCTTACTATTTTTCCATTTGCGATAGATAAAGTTCCCGATTGGCAATAGAATACAAATAGCAATAAACCAGTCTGGAAAATGTGGCATTTTATTCCCTCCTAATGCATTATTTTGAAAGTGATAATTAACAAGCATCCAACTACAACTAAAGAAGAAACAATAATACGCTTTACAGAAAAATGATACAGTTTCTCCGGCTGGAATATATCATACCGTATTTGAACAACGCTTCCAACATCTGCTGTCATGGAAACTTGTATCTGATTTTGTGAAATATAATTTTTTCCAGCAACATTATAGGATACGGTAGCCCATTTTGAATTTCTCATTTTTTCGGTCGAAGGATTGATTGTCCTAAATGAGATTATCGTTCCCTGCGTTTCTTTAGAGTGGCTTCTGTTTATCAAAAAAGAAGCAATATTAGTTAGACAAAATCCGAAAGCAAATAGAGCTATAACACTCATAAAAATAATTTCTTTGTCCATAATAAGCACCTCAAAAATTATGATAAGTCGGCTTTTTTATAAATTCTGACCGAAATAGCAGAAGATACAATTAAAATCAGAAAACTGGCTATCATACTACAAGTCACCAAAAATACAGGGTTTATATTGTCTAAAATATTTGTAATGAAGCTGTTTTCTATTTTTAGCGACTGCGCAAATATAAATGGTGAAGCCATAATAAGCACCACAAAAAACAGCTTTGTTTTTTCATAACCAAGTTTATATTGCGCTGGCAGATAGACACCTAAAAACAATGAAACTACCATGAACAATAGAATTGGTACTTTATATCCGATACTGCGAAGCTGTGGAAATATAAGTGTTTCAATACCAAAAATCAAACAGCAAGCAAGGTATATCAATATGCAAAAAATATATTTTGACAATACTATGTTTTTTCGTGAAAATGGTAAAGCACATAATAAAGTTGAGGCTTTTGGATATTGCGTTTCTTTTAAAGATACATATTGCAAAAGCATGAAAATTGAAAAAATCGTTATCAGTACAAATCCAAGTATACCTGCATATTCTGGGGAACGCCATAATAAAAACACTGGGAAAAGAATACATACTGCGAACATTATTAATACATATTTTTTTACAATCAAAAAGTCCTTTTTCACTAATTGAAATAGCATTTTTACTTCCCTCCCTTAACATTACATAGCATAATATCCTCTATGGTCGGACGCTCAATAATACAATTTGGCATAATTTTCTTAATTTCATCAGCATATTTAGTAATTGCCGTAAAGCCAAAAATTGTTTTATCAATATTCATGAATAGTTTTTCCATTTCTATATTCAAATCTTTTATATCGCCTTTTACTATTCGATAACTATCGAGTAAAATATCTTTTTCCTCTTGAAAGACAATTTTTCCATTGTCAATCATAATTAACATATCAGCGATTTTATCTAAGTCAGAAGTTATGTGTGTAGAGAAAAAAACACCACGCCCACCATACTCCATAAACTCTTTCAGTATATCAAGCAGTTGACTTCGAATAAGAGGGTCAAGTCCGCTGGTTGGTTCGTCCATGATCAACAGTTCTGCTTTATGAGAGAGAGCAAGAGCTAACGCATATTTCATTCGCATACCTTTTGACAGGGTGCCAATTTTCTGTTTAGGGTTGAGCGTAAAGCGTTCAAGATACGATTGAAATACCTTATTGTCCCATGACTTATAAGCCGAAGCTACAATATTTTTCATTTCTGAAAGACTTAATTCATCATAAAAACCGCCATCGTCAAGGACAATTCCGATACGTTCTTTAATTTCTTTTTCATTTGTATCCATATTTAGTCCAAATAAGCGAATATCGCCAGATATTTTAGGAGTTAAGCCTAGTATAGATTTTAATGTACT
>USTA01000274.1 GCA_900557475.1 uncultured Clostridium sp.
CCTATACCACTCTGTCTTCCAATATATCGAAGGCTTCTATAACTCTCGCAGACCACATGGTTCTTTAGGCTATCTGACACCAAACGAAATGGAAGCAACATTCTGGGATCGGCAAGGAATCTAGCCGTTCCCGGAAAATATATTTAAAAATCGTGTCTTTTTTATTGACTATAGTCCAGTTTGCCCCAAAAGAGGTTATCATATTAAAAAACAATGAATTTAATCATTTACAAAAACATCTTATCATTTTTTTCCATATAAAAATCTCTTTGTCATTGAACTTCTTCTCAGCATCATATGTTGATAATTCTTATTCTTTTTTCTTTCCAAATATTGTGTCGATTTCGAGAAACAAAAAAGCCAGCGATTGCTGACTTTTTTGGCATAATTTCATTATAAATCTATGTTTACGTTGTTTCTAGAAAATGTTATACTCATAAATGTTCAATAAATCATATTTTTTATTTACACAGAAATCACACAAATAAATTTTTATTTTTTCTCCTTGTATCTCATTTTCTTATTTAATTTATTCCTATACATTATGTCATCAGCTTGTTTTAATAAAATGGACGGATCTTTAACGGCATATGGCGGCTTACACACAACAAAACCTGCACTTACCTGATTAAACTCGCAAGGAGCATCCTTATCCCAATTTTTACATTGGGCTATTGTATCAGCAATTTCTTCAGTTAAAACGCCATAATATATTGCAACAAACTCATCGCCGCCATATCTATAAAGCTTTCCATTATCTTTCAGCTCATCAGAACACACTTTCCCAAAATGTATCAGATACCTGTCACCAACATCATGACCGTATTGGTCGTTAATAAGCTTAAATCTGTCTAAGTCAAAGAACATAATAGAAAAAACCTGATTTTCTTCTATTAAAATACGGATATGTCTCATCATTTGTACCCTGTTTCCAAGACCTGTTAATGCGTCATCTGAAACTTTTTTCTCCAACTCATTAATTTTAACCGAACTATTTATTACTTCATAAACAATGGAATAGAATAAGTAGTTGGATGCAAAAAATATAGCCAACACAACAATTTGCAGTAAATTTCTTTCGCTGTATAGAAAAATTATATGAAGAATAAATAGTGTAAAGAAGTTAAAATATACGCTTATTTCCAAATATCTAAACTGTGTTTTTCGAAAATCATGCATATTCTGGAAAATATAGATATATTTGGGAATCACATAATTTCTAAATGGAATAAATGTTGCTAAAAATAATACCGTTTCAATTATTATCAAAGATAAGTCATAATTTAAAAAGTCCCCAAGATACACCATCTGTATAGAAACAGCCAATATTCCAAGAGTATACGTCCAACTCATACACATATTAAGAAAAAGTCTTTCTATTTTTTCATCATATAAAAATTTCAAGGGAATTATGTATAAAAATCCAAATATCGAAAACTTACCGTCTCCGTTAAAAACATCTCTTTTAAAAAGTGCTGCGGGCAAAATACATAATACAGTAAAAAAGAAAAATACCGCTACCATTTTAAATTTTGAATATTTCCTTTTAAAGCAATGATCTAAAGTAATTACGTTAAAAACTAACACTTCAACCATAGGCAAAATATACACATATTCCATAGATGTCACTCCAAAATATTTTAAACCAAAAACATAATATATTCATGCTTGGTTCATTTATATATGTTATTTTATGAGAATATTATATCAAAAACTAAAAAAGTCAACAACGTTTAAATATCAGATTTCAAAGAACCTCTATTAAGCTATGACAAGTTAGAGGTTTTAGTATAAAGTTTTTTATAAATTTTCTCATTGGATAGTAATTGCTCTTCCACTTTCAACACCACTAATTTTTTTAGATTCATGGCAAGAAATTTAACTGTACTACCCATCTAATTACACATTTTAAAAATAGGTCGGTACATATCACATTCAATACCTTTTTTCGTCCGCAAAGATTTTGGATCTATATTAAAAAAGTAGACACATAAAGTAACTATCTATTACAATAAAGTAGACACCAAAAGGAGGTATTTA
>USTA01000275.1 GCA_900557475.1 uncultured Clostridium sp.
GGGTGGACAGTACTAAATGAAATTACTCCACAAAGTACAGATTTATCAAATATTGTAGATTATATTACTATGTATATGTTTAATTTGTCCGACGATTATGTAGGAATATCTTTTATTATTACATTAAATAGTAATTTTAACATTGAATTAAATAAAGCAATAATAGGAATTCTTAGTAGTATCAGCATAAAATACTATAATGATTTATATGTAAACAAAGATATAAAAAGTACATTTAATTACCAAAAAAGTAGATATAAATATTTATACAACAAAAATAAAAAAATTGATCAAGAATTTAATAATTATATTGCTACTAAAAGTTCTAAAGATTCATTACATCTCTCTAAAGTTTCTATATGGATTGCTATAATATCACTAATAGTAACAATGTTATTTTCTATACTATCATATGTAGATTCCAAAAAAGAGGAAAATATACCTATAGTGATTTTTTTGGCAAAGAAATTAGATAAAACTTGTTGAAAAATTTAAAAAATTATGTTAAATTATAAACAACAGTTGTAGCAAAAAATTGCCAACTTGGACATACAACTCTTGTAATACATTGCTATAACTACATTTGAAACGGAAATAAGTAACTTTTTTGCGATGGATTTTTCGAATACGTCCTACGCAAAGGAGCCATCTAGTGATAATACGAACAAAGTATTTCAAATTAATAATTTGGAATGCTTTATTTTATTGCATTGGTATGTTAAAATAAAGATAAAAAAGTAAAAAGTATGGATTAAAAAATGTATTAGATGGAGTAAATTTTTAAGTAAAAACAGGAGAAAGAAAGGACTTAATAGGTTCAAGATTTAGCTAAAAATAAGGAGATATATGGATAAACAAAACGAATTGACTAAAAAACAAAAACAAGAAGATAAATATTTGATTGCTAAGGTACTAGATAAAGTAAAATTTGCAAAAAGTAGAAATAGATTTGAAGCAACAGATTTTTTAGATTTAAGTGAGCAACAATTAGTAAGAGAAATGCTAGAAAGAATAAAAGAACATAATTATATTTTCTTTGGAGGATATGCAACTTCAGAAAGAAAAATATTAATAGCATCAGATAATATAGAATACATAAAATCCGAAACATATAATGACTTCATGAAAATAATAAGAATAAAATTACCAAATGATTTAAAGGGAAAATATGAGCACAGAAACTATTTAGGAGCTTTAATAAAGTTGGGAATAAAAAGAGAAAAGATAGGAGACATTTTAGTAAGAGACGATGGGGCAGATATCATTATAAAATCAGATATTGCAGAATATACAAAAAATGATTTAAAAACATTAACAAGGTTTCAAAAATCAAATATAGAAATCGAAAATATAGAAAATTTAATTTACATAGAAAAAGAAAAACAGATTATAAAGATAAATATTCCATCAATGAGATTAGATTGCATAGTTGGAGAACTTGCAAAATGTTCAAGGACTGAAGCAAATAAATATTTAGAAGCAGAAAAAGTATTTGTAAATTTTAAGGAAGAAATCAGAGCATCAAAAAATATATTAGAAGGAGATTATATTACAATAAGAGGAAAAGGAAGATTTAAAATAACAAAAATATTAGGTACTACAAAAAGTGGTAGACTGTCAGTTGAAATAGAAAAATAATAAAAATATGAATAAATCCATTTTTATATAGCAATAATTAATATAAGCGAATAGCTATATAGAAATGGAGGTTTTTTATGTATAATGATTTTATTGAAGATGTGAGTGCTATGCAGGTTTTGGATTCAAGAGGCAATCCAACAATTCAAGTAAAAGTAAAGTTAGAAAGTGGAGCAGAAGGAATTTCGATGGTACCATCAGGTGCTTCGACTGGAAGCTTTGAAGCATGTGAATTAAGAGATGGAGACATGAACGAATATAATGGATTAAGTGTGAACAAAGCTGTTAGAAATGTTAACGAATTAATTGGAAATGAAATTATAGGAATGAATGTATTTAATCAAAGAGAACTAGACGAAATAATGATTAAACTAGACGG
>USTA01000276.1 GCA_900557475.1 uncultured Clostridium sp.
TTGACCCTGAGATAACGATACATCAAGAGAAAAATCCAAATGCTAAGCAATATTGGTTTGATGATTATATTGAAGGGGAAAAGAAAAACTTGCCTATAAAGTATTATGCACAGATGTTGAAAAGGAGGCAAAAGTAATGATAGAAAGATTAAAAACTGTAAAGGTTAAAGACTATTTAAAAACTATTATTAAAGATTGTCCTGTATGGTCTATTGGTGCAATGGACGAAAACCAAGAAAAAGCTATTGCAATTTATGCAAATAGAAGAAATTTAGACAGTTTATCAAAATATAAAGAATTACAAAGTTATGGAATATTACCGATTACATTGTTGTTAAGGTGGACGAAAAATTATAATACGGCTGAAACAAAAGCCACAGATATTTATGAGTTACTAGATTGTAGCTCATTTTTTATTGATGATTACAGATGTAATATCAATTGCTTATATGATGGTCCGATAGATTTAGGACCAGATGAAAATGGAACTTATAAGTTCAGTATAGAACTAAATTTATTATATAGAAAGGGTGAAGTATAATGCCAGGTACAAAAACAGGAGTATATCCAGTATATGAAAACCAGTTCAAAGTTGGAACTAGCAAAGAATCTTTGAAAACTATTGCAGATATGGCTACATTTAGCGTCGCATTAGATAATGGTGTTGAAGAATGGAATCCATTCGACCAAAAAGGATGGGTTAGACGTTTAATGACATCTAAATCTGTTACTATTAGTATTTCTGGAAAACGTAATTATGGAGATGAAGGAAATGATTTTGTAGCAGGAATGGCACTAAAGAATAGTAGAGATGCAGAAGGATGTCTACAATGGACATTTCCAGATGGTGCTACTCTAGTATTTGAAAATGCAGTATTCAATGTAACAAATTGGGGTGGAGGAGACAGTACAAATGTTATTCCACTTGAATTTGACGTTATGAGCAACGGAAAACCAACTTATACAGAAGCTAGTGCAGGAGTCGGTGGCTAAAAAAGGGACATTTAGTCCCTTTATTTTTTTATGAATTTTAGGAGGTTAATTATGAATTTAAATATAACAGATAAATTAGGAATAGAAAAGCAAGAAATAACAATAGCAGAAGGAAAAACTTATACAGTTAATTGTGGAGCTAAAACTATGATAAAGGCTCAAGAGATATTTAAAAAAGATAGTTCTTTTGATGCAATGTTTGATGTAATAGAACTGCTTTTAGGAAAAAAAGCAAGAAAAGAAATATATGATATGGATTTAACTGTAAAACAATTGCAAACAGTAATTATAGCAATAATGGCACAAGTAAATGAAATATCATTCGAGGAAATGGAAAAACGATTTCAAAACTCAGTCAAATAATGAAACATGGTATGATTTAGAAGATGACTGGGAGTTAGTAGCATCCAGCCTAAAAACACAGTATGGATATAGCATAAGAAAAGAAATAAATAATATGAGTTGGGCTGAATTATGTAGTGATATTTCAGGTCTTATGGGAGAAACACCTTTAGGTAATATAGTACAAATACGCTCTGAAGATGACAAAGAAAGATTAAAAAACTTTACGCAGGAGCAAAAAAACATAAGATGGGAATATAGAAATAAAATGGCACAAAAAATGGACAAAGAGGAATTTAAAAAGGTTATTACCGAGTTTCAGAAAATGTTTAAGGAAATGGCTGGTGATAACAAATGAAAGAAATAAGATGTCCAAAATGCAATCAGCTTTTACTAAAGGCTGATATTTGCATAGGGGAAATAAAATGTACAAGATGTAAAGAAATAGTAAAAATAACATTAAAAAATGACAGAGTGAGCAACACAACTAATAAAAATAGTAAGTAGTTAGCCAATACCTGCATAAACCTAAAATTTATAAAAAAGTAAAGGGGGAAAAGCAGGTATGAGCACCAATGTAGGGGCAGTAGATTTTGAACTATTATTAAACTCAAATCCATTTAATAAAGGAATTCAAACTGCAGGAAATACAATACAGAAATCTGGTATAGAAGGAATGCT
>USTA01000277.1 GCA_900557475.1 uncultured Clostridium sp.
CTCTACTTCATAAATACTTTTAGGAATATTTTTATCCGAAATAAATTCGCAGTAAGCTGCATCATATAATATTATGCTTTTGTTTTTCTTAGCATAATCTACCCACACTTTTAGTTCATCTTTAGTCAGAACTGTCCCTGTTGGATTATTTGGAAAACATAAGTAAATTATATCTGGAATTTCTTTTGGAAGTTCTGGTATAAAATTATTTTCCTCTGTAACTGGCATATATATTATGTTTTGATATTTACCGTCTTTAAATTTTCCACTTCTTCCTGACATTACATTTGTATCTAAATATACTGGATATACTGGATCTGTTATTGCAACTTTGTTTTCTTTAGAAAATATGTCTACTATATTTCCTGTATCACATTTTGCCCCATCCGAAATGAATATTTCATCTTCATTTATTTTTAAATCATTATATTCATTTTCTTTTATTGCTTTTCTTAGGAAATCATAGCCTTGTTCTGGTCCATATCCTCTAAATGTTTCTTCATTTCCGAGCTCATCTGCAGCTTTTTTCATAGCCTCTATGCAAACTTTTGGGATTGGCCTTGTTACATCTCCTATTCCAAGTTTAATTATTTTTTTATTCGGATTTTTCTTTTGAAATTCAGCCACTTTTTTTGCTATTGTAGAAAAAAGGTAACTATCTTGTAATTTTTCAAAGTTTTCATTAATTTTAATCATAGCTCTATCTCTCCTTCAAACACAATTTTAGCTGGTCCTGTCATATAAACATGATTATTTTCTTCATTCCACTCAATTTGCAAATTCCCTCCTAACAGTTCTACATTTACTTTTCTTTCTGTGTAACCATTTAAAAAGCTTGCAACTGCTGAAGCACATGCACCTGTACCACATGCCAGAGTTTCTCCCGAGCCTCTTTCCCAAACTCTCATTTTTATATTGTTTTTGTCTATAATTTCAATAAATTCAGCATTTACTTTATTAGGAAAATGATTATCTTTTTCTATTATAGGTCCATACTTTTCTATATTTAACTTTTCCGCAGATGCAATAAAATCAATCCCATGTGGATTTCCCATAGATATGCATGTTAGCTCTTTTAATTCATCTTCTATTTCTATATTTACTTTATAAAATTTAATTCCGTCCTTAGATTTAAAAGTCTTCCCACTTTTTGCTGGAATGTCTTTGCTTTCTAATATAGGCTCACCCATATCAACTCTTACAGTACTAACTTTTCCATCTTTAACATTTAGTTCCAATATTTTTGTTCCTGCTAATGTTTCAATTTTTAACTTTTTCTTTTCTGTAAGGCCTTTGTCATATACATATTTTCCTACACATCTTATGCCATTTCCACACATCTCAGCTTCTGTACCATCACTATTAAACATTTGCATTCTAAAGTCACAGTCTTTGCTGTTTTTTATTAGTATTAACCCATCTGAACCTACTCCAAAATGTCTATCACTTATACTCTTAGCAATCTCTGATTTATTTTCTATGTCATTTTTAGTGCAATCTATGTAAACATAATCATTGCCCAAACCTTCCATTTTAGTGAATTTTATCATATTGATTTCTTCCTTTCTTTTTAATCTTCTCCCTAGCTAAATACATGCAATGATATAAAATAATTTTCAGACTCTTTTTCTCGCTGTACTTATAAGCATTATATAGCTATATAAAAATTATTTTACTAATTTCCATGGATTATTAATTGTTCCATCTCCATTTTCTAGTTTAATATTAGTACCTATTGTTATTATAGGTCTTAATGAAAGAGCCCCACTATAATATGTTCCTAAAGCCCCTTCACTATCTGCTGTATGCAATGGTGAAAATTGTGCATTTTCATCATATTGAGTAAACGGTCCACTTATACCAGTTCTTAGTCCCCATACGCACATATCTTTTGTGTCATATAAGACTCTTGATGCAATCCAATAATTATTATTCTCTTTAAAAAGAAGATTGTACAAATTTTCATTGTCATAATAATCCGAATTAGTTAATGAATAATATGAATTAGTTATTGT
>USTA01000278.1 GCA_900557475.1 uncultured Clostridium sp.
ACCACAAACCTTTGCTAAACCAATTAAAGCTCCTGTAAGTTTATCCTGTAATTTTGCTGTATTTGCTGTTTTTCCACATACTCCAACATTTTTTGTACATCCACTGCATCCTGCAGTCTGTTCACACTGAAAACAAAACATTCCCATTTTCCATTCTCCTTTTTCTAATTCATTTTCTGATTTAAACTTCTAATTAATATTTTTTATTTTATAGTTTTTTTCAATCTAAAATCTGACCGTCGATAGATATTGTTACTACTCTCCATGGAATAAATTTTCCACTTTTTTGAATTGCTGTCTTTGCTGCAAATTCAAGTCCACCACAACAAGGTACTTCCATTCTTGTAATAACAACTTCCTGTATGTCATTTTCTTTTATAATTGTTGTTAATTTTTCTGCATAGTCTATTTCGTCAAGTTTTGGACATCCTATTATTGTAATTCTTCCCTTCATAAATTCCTGATGCATATTTGCATAGGCATAGGCTGTACAGTCTGCTGCTATCAACAGTTTTGCTCCATCAAAATATGGTGCATTGGTTGGGACCAGTTTAATCTGACATGGCCACTGTCCAAGCATTGATTCCATTGGTCCATTATTGTTTTCAGACTGTTTATAATTCATTGTTTGGATTTTACTTCCGGGACAGCCTTCCTGATGTTTCTCTCTTTTAAGAGTCATCATTTTACTTCCCGGACATCCACCCTGATGATGGGTCGAAATATTTTCCTGCTGTTTTTTCTTCATGTTTTCCATTACAGCCCGATGGTCATAAGCTGCTGCCTCTCTTTCAACAAAAGTAATTGCTCCTGTAGGACATGTTGGTAAGCAGTCCCCTAAACCATCACAATAATCGTCTCTTAACAACTTTGCCTTACCATCTACCATGCCTATTGCTCCTTCGTGGCAGGCTGATGCACAGGCTCCACATCCGTTGCACTTGTCTTCATCTATTTGAATTATTTTTCTAATCATAGATTCCTCCTGTTTGTTTATTGATTTTACAAGGTGATTATAATAAAATAAGATTCACGAATCAGTGGTTATAACCACGGAAATGAGGTTTTATGAAAAAAAATATAATTCAATTTTTGGAAAATTTGGAAATGCCTATTTTTAAAGGAATTAATGCTGATGAACTTAGCGAAATTTATATGACAAATTGTTTTAATACTAAAGATTATAAAAAAAACAATGTGATATTTCATAATGGTGAAATTATTCATCATATTGGAATAGTAGTAAAAGGAAAAGTTATTATTGAAAATAATGACTTGTGGGGAAATAAAACTATTTTAAGTATGGTGTCTATGGGACAGGTTTTTGGTGAATCCTACGCTTACAGCCAATCTCCTTTGATGGTGAATACTGTGGCAGCTGAACCTTCAACTATTTTATTTTTTGATTTAAGTGTGCTTAACAACCCACTTTATTCTCATTGCCATTGGCAATATCAGATTACGAAAAATCTTTTAATGGTTGCCACACGGAAAAATATCATTCTTTCAAACCGTAGTTTTTGTACTGCTCCTAAAACCATTAGGGAAAGATTGTCAATTTATTTTTCAGGTCAGACTCTGCTTCATGACAACAATGAGTTTGACATTCCTTTTAACAGACAGCAAATGGCTGATTTTTTGAATTTGGACCGTAGCGCCCTGTCAAAAGAATTATGCAAAATGCGTGATGAAGGATTGATTTCTTTTAACAAAAATCACTTTATTATTTATGAGAATAAATAATAAAGTGACTTCCTTTCTACTCAGACATTCTAAGACTTAAATCATACTGGAATGGATCCATTTCGTTGTTATTTATAGTAAGTGCCTCTTTAATATCGTAGTTAACAAGTTTATCGTTTTTAATTGCAACAATACGATTTTTCTTACCTTCCACAAGGATTTCCACTGCATAAGCACCCATTAATGAACCGTACATTCTGTCTTTTGCGGTAGGATTTCCACCTCTTTGAATATAACCAAGCACCGACACTCTTGATTCAATT